>CAYXXQ010000164.1:0-2785 GCA_964469075.1 uncultured Rhodobacter sp. | reverse complement strand
GTTTTCGGGTGTCATGAATTCCTCAACATTTGGGCTATAGATACTGAATGCAGGATCAGCGACAAGACACCAGTTGCACTTCTGTGACATTTGGGCCAGATATTCAGGCCGGGCGGATCGCAAAAAAGCGCTGGATCACCGGCAAGCAGATGGGGACAGGCAGGCAATGAGACGACTTCGCAACGTAAAAATCGTGGCAACGCTGGGGCCTGCATCTGACAATAAGGGCATCATCCGGGCGTTGTTTGAGGCCGGGGCCGATGTGTTTCGCCTGAACATGTCGCACGGCACCCATGACGAATTGCGCCGCCGCCACGCGATCATTCGCGAGATAGAGCGGGAAATGGGCCGCCCGATTGCCATTCTGGCGGATCTGCAAGGGCCAAAACTGCGCTGCGGTGTGTTTGCCAATGGCGTGGAGGAGCTGGAAGAAAGCGCGATGTTCCGCCTTGATCTGGACGAGACCCCTGGCGATCAGACCCGTGTTTGCCTGCCGCATCCTGAGATTTTTGCAGCCCTGGCAGTGGGCGAAACCCTGCTGGTCAATGACGGCAAGATCCGCCTGCGGGTCGTGGCTTGCGGCGCTGATTTTGCCGATTGCCGGGTTGAGGTTGGCGGCGAGATTTCCAATCGCAAGGGCGTGAATGTGCCGGATGCGGTCTTGCCGCTGGCGGCTTTGTCGGACAAGGATCGCGACGATCTGGAATTTGCCTGCACGCTGGGGGTTGATTGGCTGGCGCTGTCTTTCGTGCAGCGGCGTGCTGATGTTGATGAGGCGCGGGCGCTGGCGGATGGTCGCGCGGCGATCCTGTCGAAGATCGAAAAACCGGCGGCGGTGAAGGCGTTTGGCGAAATCCTTGAGGCCTCGGACGGGATCATGGTGGCGCGGGGTGATCTGGGGGTGGAACTGCCGGTGCAGAACGTGCCTCCGATCCAGAAGCGGCTGGTCAAGGCCTGCCGCCATGCCGGCAAACCGGTGATCGTGGCGACGCAGATGATGGAAAGCATGATCACCTCGCCGGTGCCGACGCGGGCAGAGGTGTCTGATGTTGCGACCGCGATTTATGAAGGTGCTGATGCAGTGATGTTGTCGGCGGAATCTGCTGCCGGTGAGTATCCGGTCGAGGCGGTTCAGACGATGAACGCCGTCGCGGTTGAGGTGGAAAGTGACCCGACCTACCGCGAAGAGATCGAAGCCTCGCGCACCGCCCCGCGGACTGGGGTTGCCGATGCGATTACATCGGCGGCGCGGGAAATCGCCGAAACCACCGAGGTGACGGCGATCTGTTGTTTCACCCATTCCGGCACGACAGCGCTGAAAGTGGCGCGCGAACGGCCAAGGGTGCCGATCATCGCGCTGACGCCTTTGGTTGGCACGGCCCGGCGGTTGTGTCTGTCCTGGGGCATGCATTGCGTGATGACGCCTGAGGTCGGTCGGTTCAAGGCGGCGGTGGTCAGTGCGGCGCGCGCGGCGGAAAAATACGGTTTCGGCAGCGACGAGGATTCGATTGTGGTGATTGCTGGTATCCCGTTCAACATTCCGGGCACGACCAATATTTTGCGGGTGTCGCCGATTGAGATGCGGCTGATCGATGATTTTGAATCCGATTAAAGCGCCTGACACCCCGACGATGCACCGTTTCTGGCGGATGTGCTGATGGGATTTGAAGTCCTGTTGGTGACGGGGGGTGTGCTGGCCGGGCTGTCGGGGATCTCACTTTTGCATGCGCTGATCGAAGGGCGCAGGCCTTTGGTTGCAGCCCTTGTGGTGATGATCGCAAGCGGCATTCTGGTCATGGCCTTACTGAAGGCTGACGCGCCTTTAACCTGGCGCGATGTGCCGGATGCGTTCGTGACGGTGATCGCGGCGATCCTGAATTAGCGATGCTTTTGCCCAGACGCAGCGCTGTTTGACCGCGTCTTGACCGGGCTATGATTGCGCCGGTTTTCGCTTGCCAAGGGCTGGTTGCGGCCATATACACCCGGTTTCTAACCGCGCGTCCGGCGAAAAGGGCTGCCGAGTCGCGCAAAACACCAATCCTGAGATAGGAGTCGGAAATGCCCAAGATGAAGACGAAATCAGGCGCTAAAAAGCGCTTCAAGGTGACGGCCTCGGGCCGCATCAAGGCAGGCCAGGCCGGCAAACGCCACGGCATGATCAAACGCTCGAACAAGTTCCTGCGCAACGCGCGTGGCCGGACCACGCTCTGTGCAGCGGATGAGACGATCGTTAAAAAATACATGCCCTACGCGCGCTAAGGAGGCCCGGATATGTCACGAGTAAAAGGGGGCGTCGCTTCGCACGCCCGTCACCGCAAAGTTGTCAAAGCGGCCGCCGGTTATTACGGCGCCCGGTCGCGGAATTTCCGCACCGCGACGCAGGCCGTCGACAAGGCAAACCAATATGCAACCCGCGACCGCAAGGCCCGCAAGCGCAATTTCCGCGCGCTGTGGATCCAGCGGATCAACGCCGCTGTGCGCAGCCATGACGACGCGCTGAGCTATTCGCGCTTCATCAACGGTCTGTCGCTGGCCGGAATCGAAGTGGATCGCAAGGTTCTGGCCGATCTGGCCGTGCATGAGCCCGACGCGTTCGGCGCGATTGTTGATCAGGCGAAAGCTGCGCTGGCTTAAGGGTCAGTTAGGTTTATTGAATTTGAAACCCCCGTTGGCCGTGTGGCTTGCGGGGGTTTTTCTTTGCGGTTCGGGATCTGGTGCCGATGGCGGGTTTGTGAGTATTTTGGCAATAAAGAAGCCCGTGACCAGCGCGTGTGAAAGGGAAGTT
>CAYXXQ010000163.1:0-7740 GCA_964469075.1 uncultured Rhodobacter sp. | reverse complement strand
CCCTGGAATTTGTAATTAGCGTGAAGGGGTTCGCCTTGCGAGACTACGTTGGCCACAGACCGCAATCTATTCCAATCAGTGGCGCCGTCGAAGTTTAAAATCGTCAGCATGTCCCCGTCTTCAGGGTTATAGTCGAATACGGGGGTGGTGTTGGTCTCGGTAAATGAAGCGACGAAATGATCCGTGCCAGCCCCGCCAAACCGCGCTAATGCACTGGGGCGTTAAGCACGAACATACCTTCCGAAACCTGCCATCTGGAACTGCCCTCGCAACCGCTGTATGAAGGCTGCAATTCTTTCAAAGGCCGCCATTCATGCCCGCAGACGAAACCCCGTTGATCCCGCGTGACATCTATCTGACCTGGAAAACCAAGGATCAATCGCGGATGGAGCGGCCGATGCGGCGTTGGCTGGCCTCGTGGCCGAAGCAAAATCCGGATCATCGCATTCATCTTTATGACGATGCGGATTGCCTGGAGTTTATGCAAACCCATCAGCCGCAGCATCTGGAAACCTACCTCGCACTCAACCCGGTGGAGCGGTCCGATTTCTGGCGGTATCTGGTGATCTTGACTTTTGGCGGCATCTATACGGACGCCGACACGATCTGCAAAAAGCCACTGTCTGACTGGATGCAAGCAGGGGACGAGGCGGTGATCGGCATTGATGGCGATTACCTGAACAAATATCCCAACTGGGTTCCAGAAGGGCATGTGATGTCGGGCGGGGCCTATAATTTCAACCATTCCTGGCACGACAACGTGGTCGCGTTTTCAAACTGGACCTTTGCGGCACGCCCGAACCATCCGATCCTGTCCGAGGTCGCGCGGCGGATCGAAATCAACGTCACTGACCCGTTTTTCACCGACCGCGCCCCGCAATGGACGATCAAGAAAACCGGGCCGGGGGTGATGACCGATGTGCTTTATGACTGGCTTGACGCGCGTGGACATCATGCGGATGAACTGGTGCACAGCCTGCGTTCGCACCGGGCGATTGTGATTGATAAGGTCCGGTTCGTTGATCGTCCGGCCTTTCACTGGCGTGAGGTCAAACATTTCGGAATGGGCAGTTGGAAACCGCCGTCAATCGTGGTCGCCTGGCGGCGCTTGTCCCGCCACTGGGCCTAAGTAAGGCGGCGCAACATCGCCACAGGATGTCGGCCCGGCCATTGACGTTTCGCGGCATTCGGCAAACACTCGCAACCCAGGCCCGCCATTAAGCCCCGCGCAAGAACGGAACGATCACAGGTGTATGCAAAAGACCCGATCCTAAGATTGCTTTTCGGCCCGACATTCCTGTTGGTCACCGGCATCATTATCTGTGTCGAGGCGATCTTTATCGCCGAAAGCTTTACCACCATCATGGAGATCACGATCGAATTTGGCGGAAGTGCTTTGAACGCATTGACGCTCGCCGCCTTAAAAGCGCCCGAGATCCTTGATTTCGGCATCCCGATCGCGCTGTTGGTGGGCATCTATTTCGCCGTCACCCAAATCCGGGAAGAGCTCGCCTTCGTGGTCTGCGCCGCGGCGGGGGTGTCTTGGGTGCGCATTCCGGTTTTTGCCGGCAGCATCGGCGCGCTTGGCGGGATCAGCAGTATTTTGCTGTCGGGGTTTGTCACGCCGGAAACCCGGCATATGCAGCGGATCACGGTGTTTGACATGCAGGCGCGTCAGGTGACGTTGCAGTTGGAGCGGAACTCGACCCAGAAAGCCGTGCAAACGATTGGTGGGCTGACCTTCATTTCAACCGGCGAGGCGGATGAAAGCGGTGAAAACGCGAAGAACCTGATGGTTTATTTCGACAGTAAGGGCGACAACTGGCATGTTTCGCTGGCGGATGACTGGCTGGTTGACGGGCCGGATTTGCTGGGCAATTACCGCGTGACCCTGCTGAATTTCAGCGATTATGTCGGCACTGGCCGACCGATCAGCACCGGGGTGGATAGCGCCGACGCTCCGCCGGAACACAGCGATCCGGCCGGGATGATCCTGCAAGATGTACTGCGCGCCCAAAGCAACGGGCCGCGATTTTCGACCTTGCTGGTCAGAAGCACGGTGGTTGAGTTTCAGTTGGACGAGGTGCTGGGCCAGATGGATGAGCTGCGCCGCATGGACGAGTTGATCCTGCGCGATCTGACCAAAAGCATTGGCAGCGAGGATACCGGCTCGGCCTTGCGGCTGCTGGCGGAAAAACTGGCGCGGGCGTTGCTTTGCCCGTTTGCAGCACTGGCTGCGCTGTTGGCCACCACCGCCGCAAGCGGACGCAAGGGGCGGATGACGGCCCTGCCGCTGGCGGCTATCGCCTTGCTGGGCCTTGATGTGGTCGGGCGCTCGGCGTTGATCAAAGCCTCGGCCTCAGGGGTTTTGATGCTGGCGGGCGGCTCTGTCTTGTTACTACTGTTGACCACGCTGCCGGTTGTGGCGCTGCTTTACATGCTGGGCGAACGGATCATCCTGCCGTTTCAGGACAAGACCGGATGATCGCCAGGCTGCAATATCATGTGTCAGCGGCTTTGGCGCAGTATTTCGGCGTCAGCACCCGAGCCGCCCTTGGGCTTTATATCCGCGCGTCGCTTTTGGTGATGTTCATCCTGCTGGTGATTGCCATCGCGATTGACCTTGCGCAATCGCTTGGCTGGATCACTGACCGCGCCCAACAACTTGATGTGCCGCGCCCGCAGGTGATGGCGCCTTATCTGCTCTATCGCAGCGTTGATATTGTTACCCGACTGTTCCCGCAGGCTTGCTTTTTCGGCCTGTTTTTTGCCGAGATTATCCGCGCCCGGCGCTATGAACGGATCATCCTGGCGCTGGCCGGGGTGTCGCCTGCGATTTCGCTAAGCGGGGTGATGGTGTTTGCGCTGTTTGCCGGGATGTTTCAGGTTTTTGCCGAAAGCTGGGCCCGGCCTGCGGCGGTCTTTGCCCAGGTCGATCTTGATGTCGGGGTCTATGCGCACCGGTTTCATCCGCGCCTTCGCGGCAATTCCGACTGGTTTATCAGTGGTGACGATGTGGTGCGGGCGCTGGTCAAGACCGGGCCTGACCCGGAACTCCGCGATGTTGAGGTTTTTCGCGGCTTCAACCGCAATCGCCTGACCTCCATCGTCATGGCTGAACGCGCCGTGCCGACCGATGAAGCCCACATCTGGCGTCTTAGCAATGTCGTCACCTGGACGGCCGCGCCCGATGGCCCGGACTATCTGACCAAGGCGGAAGACACGGCCGATATCAGGATTAACCTTCTGCCGATACAGCTGGAATATCACGGTATCGCCGCGTTTTATATGCACGGCAAAACCCTGGCCAAATTCACCGCGATCCGCGATGCCCCGACAACCGCCGACGCTGATCTGGCGATCTGGCGGCGTTGGTCGGCGGTTTTCTTGCCCGGGGTGTTTGCCTTTATGGGCGCCAGCCTGGCGCAGATCGGCTATCCCGGCAATCGCCAGCACGCGCCGCGACTGGTCGCATTTGCGGTCTTTGGCTATCTGTCTATCGTGTCGATCAAGATCTTCTGGTCCCTCGGGGAACGGTCAATCCTGTCGGCCCCGGCATCGGTGATGACCCCCTTGATCTTTGTGGCGGGGATTGGAATTCTGGCGCAATTGGCACAGACGGCGCGGAAAATGCCACGCCTGTTTCCTAAGAAACCGGTCTCAGGATAGGGTCCGGCAAACGTGAAGAGGTGAAACATGTCATATCGCGAAACTCTGCGGCGGCGGACCGGTCCGGCAATGGGGCTGGCAGGTTTGTTGGCGCTGGTTTTTGTCTTTGCCGCCAGTTTGGCGACGCCAATTCACGCCGCCAGTGCGCGCAGCACCGCAATCAAGGTCACGAAGTCCGTCCCTTACGAGCGGCCTGAGTTCAAGCGCCCTAACGATCCCAATCAGCTGTTTTTCCTGCAACGATCAATGAATGCCAACACCATCGTTTACGCAGCTCGGGTCGGTGCGGATGGCAAGCTTGACCCCAAATCGCCGGTTGATGTCTACTGGCGGCGCTTCAACGATCAGGGGGAGCGTAAGGAGCTGGGCACGCTGGAACGTTACCTGGCCTTTGGCGTCAACACCCGGCCTGGCAAAGTGAAGGGCGAATACCATGTTGAATTCAAGGCCTTGCCCGGCCGCGCCATGATCTTGCGGCGGGCTGCGGACGGTAAATTCCAGCTGACGGGGCAGATCGGCCCCCATACCGTGCGCCCGCATTTCATTTTTGTCGATTTGGACGAAACGAGTCTGGTCCCGCGTGTGCAATACCTGTACTTACATGGCCAAGACTTGGCGACGGGGATGTCCGTGACCGAAACCCTGACAGTTTCGGGCGGCGAGCCGTCGAATTAGTCTGCATTTTCGCCTTTCCGTCCAACCCCTTACCAGGGCGCGGACTTTTTATTGAAGAACTGATCCGATGCCGACCAATCCCCAAAAAATCAAGACCGCAATCATTGGCGTGGGCAACTGCGCCAGCTCCCTTGTTCAAGGGATTTCATATTGCCGGGCGCTGGGCAATCAGGCGGTTGGCGTCAGCTTCCCGGTGCTTGCCGGATACCGCCCCGAAGACGTTGAAATCGTCGCCGCGTTTGATGTTGACACCCGCAAGGTGGGCAAACCCCTCAGCGAGGCGATTTTCGCGCTGCCAAACTGCACCGCGATCTTTCATCAGGATGTCGCCGAACATAAGCTGAAGGTGTCGCGCGGCCCGGATCTTGACGGTATATCTGCCTTCATGAAAAACCAGCCGCCGGAAATGTCGTTTGTCGCCTCGCCCGAGCCGGAAATGACCAAGGCCGAAGTGGTTGCCCTGCTGAAAGACACCGGGGCCGAGGTTATGCAGATTTTCCTACCGGTCGGGTCCGCGGATGCGGTTGCGTTTTACGCCGATTGCGCGATTGAAGCGGGCTGTGCCGTGGTGAACGGCATCCCGGTTTTCCTGGCCTCCAACAGCAAATGGGCCGAAAAATTCACCCGCGCCGGTGTGCCGGTTCTGGGCGATGATTTCAAAGCCCAGTTCGGGGCGACCATCGTACATCGCACCCTGGCCCAGCTTGCCGGTATGCGCGGCGTCAAGATCGACCGGACCTATCAGTTGAATGTCGGCGGCAACACTGATTTTCTGAACATGATGGATGGCGAACGCTTGACGGTGAAGCGCGAATCCAAGACGGAATCCGTACAGGCCGCCATTGACGGGCGTCTGAATGACCCGGATATCCGGATTGGCCCGTCCGATCATGTGGCTTGGCTGAAGGACCGCAAGGTTGCGTTTATCCGCCTGGAAGGGCAGTTGTTTGGCGGCGTGCCAACCAATGTTGAGTTGCGTCTGGAGGTAGAGGATTCGCCAAACGCTGCCGCCGAAGCCCTGGCCGCCATCCGTTGCGCCAAAATCGCGCTTGATCGTGGTCTGAAAGGCCCGATCCCCGACGCCAGCGCCTTTCTGTTCAAGCATCCGCCAGAACAGTATTCAGACGGCGAGGCACATCGCCGCTTGCTGGAATTTGCCGATGGTAAGGATACGGGCGGGAACAGCGGCGCAGCCAGTTAACCTCACGGGTTTCCCCGCGTCAGGAGGCAGCATGCAACCCACCGTTCATCAGCTTGCCACGATCTGCGCAGCGCTTTTGGCAGCGGGATATGTGGTGTTTCTGACGCTGCTTGCCCGGCCTGCAACCCGGCCAGCGATGCGCGCGATCTGGCCCAGTTTGATCAGCCTGACGATCACTGTCGCAATCACCGTCGGCGCATTTCTGGCGGGCGGCTGGCTGCTGCTGGCTTTCGTCACCGCCGTTTTTGCCCGGGTGAATTACGAGGCTGCGCTTGTCACCTTCAACCGGCCCGCATTCGGGCCTTCAAGCCGGGCAAAACCCGCCGCCCTGATCTGGACCGCCCTGTGTGTCGGGGGTTTCGCCCTCGCACTTCTGGCACCGTTTCGCAGCACCGTTTTGCTGGTTTTCCTGGGTTTCCTGGCCGCTATCCCCTTGGCGCGGATGCTGAAAGACCGGACCACCGGGCTGTGCCTGGACCTGTTGGTCTTTCCCTTGGCGCCGGCCCTGATCTTCGCGCTGGCCGCCCCGCAACCTGAATACGCCGCCCTCGCGGTGGCCGCCTATATGATGGTTGAAACCTTTGACAGCTATGCTTTGCTGGGCGGTAAAACCTTCGGGCGGACCCAGGCTTTCCCGCATCTCAGCCCAAAGAAAACCCTGGAAGGCCTGGGTTTTGGCGTCGTCATGTTGTTGCTGACCACGGCGGCTGTCGGCAACGGTCTGTCCGGGCTGCCCTTGTCGATTTCCCTGCCGCTGGCGGTGTTTGCCGGGCTTTTGACGGTTGCTGGCGATCTGGCTGCCTCGCTTGTTAAACGCCGTGCCGGGGTGAAGGATTTTCCGGTCGTGTCGCGGATGCAGGGCGGGGTTCTGGATATTTATGACGCTTGGATCACCACCTTCGCCGGGCTGGTTTTCCTGTCGTTATTGGCGACACTGTTGGGCATGGGCCCCGCATGAAAATCGTTGAAATCTGCCCTTACGACATGACGCGTCCTGGCGGTGTGCAGACTCATATCCGCGATCTCGCAAACTGGCTGCGCCGACAGGGCCACGAGGTGATGATCCTCGCCCCCAAACCAGCACTGGACGTGTCTGAACCCGGGCTGCGTTATATCGGTGCCGCGCGGGATTTCGGATTTCAGGGATCGCATTTTGAAATCAGCCTGGCCTCGCGCCGTGATCTGGCGATGATCCAAGCTGAAATGGCGGAGTTCGGGGCGGACATCGCGCATATCCACACGCCCTGGACGCCTTTGATGGTTTGGCAGGTCTGGCGGAAACTGGCCTTGCCCTCGGTCGCGACCTTTCACGCAACTATACCTGAGCAGGACAGCAAAACCCTGGCGACCCGGCTTTTGTTTCGCACCGCGCGGTATTTCATGCAGCGGCTTGACGCGACGATTGTGCCGTCGACCGCGCCGCTGGCAACCCTGTCTGCGCTTGCGGGGGGTCAGGATATCGCGGTTCTGCCGCCCTCCATCGACCTGACGGATTGGCACAAGGCCGGGCAGGGCGCGACCAAATCCACCGGCCCTGAGGTTTCGCTGCTGTATCTCGGGCGGCTTGAGGATCGCAAAGGCATCACCACATTGCTGGCGGCCTGGGCGGAAATCGCCGCCGCCCTGCCCAATGCCTGGCTGACAATCGCCGGCGCGGGGGAGCGTGAAGATGCGGTACAACAAGCGCTTCAGCACAGCGACGGGCGGCTTCAGTTCATCCGCCAACCCGACCGGCAAGCGGCTTTGGCACTGGCCGGGCAGGCCGATATTTTCCTGGCCCCGGCGCAATATGGCGAAAGCTTTGGCTTGGTTCTGCTGGAGGCAATGGCCGCCGGGGCTGTGCCGGTCGCAGTTGCCAATCGCGGTTATGCCACAGTGATGACGGGGCCGGGGGCCGACTTGCTGGTGCCACCCGGTGACGCGGCGGCTTTTGCCGCTAAGGTGATCGACTTTGCCGGTGATCCTGCCTGCCTCCAAACCTTGCGCGACTGGGGATATGCCCATGCCGACAGCTATGGGCTGGATCAGATCGGCCCGCAATTCGAAGCCTTGTTTCAGAAAGCCATCAACGCCCATGCGTGAGCCGACCGAAGGATCATCGGTTGCCCTGACAGACCTGCGGCGATACCTTTGCGCCACGCGCCTTAGCCAAGTGAATTGCCCATGTCCGACGAATTCGTGATCTCAGCCGATTT
>CAYXXQ010000162.1:0-7804 GCA_964469075.1 uncultured Rhodobacter sp. | reverse complement strand
GGTCCTCGATCAGCGTATCGGGATGGGCGATACCGGCCTCAAAGGCCAGACCGTATATCAGCGGTTTCAGGGCAGACCCGGGGGAGCGGATCGCCCGCGTCATGTCGATAAACCCCTGCCGGTTGCGGTCAAGATACCCCGCCGACCCGACCGAGGCCAGCACTTCGCCGGTTTGATGATCCATCACCAACAGGGCCGCCGACAGCCCGCGCGCCTGATGCGTGACATGCTGGGCGACCAGTGTTTCCAGCGCAATTTGAAGGTCACGATCCAGCGTCAGGCGGTGCTGGCTGTCAGTTGGCTGATCGGCACGCACCCTGTCGGCCAGATGCGGCGCGATGGCTGGAAACGCGGCGCGCTGGCCGGGGACATGTTCGCGCATTGCGGCTTTGGCGGCGTCTGGCGTCAGAAGGCCTGCGGAGGCCAGGCGCGCCAGCACCCGGTTGCGCGCGTCCTCAGCCCGGTCGGCAGCTCGGTCCGGGCGGCGGGCTTCGGGGGATTGCGGTAAGGCAACCAGCAGCGCCGCCTGTGCGGCCGTCAGACGCAAAGGTTCGCGGCCAAAATACCCAAGCGAGGCGGCGCGCGCGCCTTCCAGATTGCCACCAAAGGGTGCGAGTTTCAGGTAAAGATCAAGGATCTGGTCTTTGCCTAGCCGCCGTTCCAGGGCCAGCGCCAGACGGACTTGCCGCAGCTTTGGCCCCCACTGCCCGGTGCCGCTGCCTTCCAGCAAACGCGCCACCTGCATGGTGAGGGTGGAGCCGCCGGACACGATCTGCCGATGCCAAATCGCCTGCGCCACTGCGCGGACCATTGCCCGCAGATCCACGCCATTATGGCGGTAAAACCGCTTGTCTTCATAGGCGATCAGAAAGGCTAGATAACGCGGGTCGACATCGTCAACGCTGGCGGGCATCCGCCACAAGCCATCGGCCACCGTATAGGCGCGCAACAGTTTGCCGTGGCGGTCCAGAACCGTAACCGAGGTGTCAAGCGCCAGGGGCGGAAGTTGCGTGCGCGTGATCCAGCGATCAAGCCCGATCCCAGCTGCAAGGGCCAGACCCAGGCAGATCAGACTGGCTATGAGCACGCTTTTCCTGCGCATCGGTTAGTTTCCCTGTTCGTCCCGGCCCCCGCGCCGGGATCGCCCTGTTTCTAGGGCACTAACTGGTGAGGAAGGGCCTCGCATCTAGTGCGGTGGAACCCCCGATGTATCGCTTGCGGCAGCCCCCCTCAAGTCACAGCCTGATCCGCGTTATTCTACCACCGCGATCTGGCCGACGCTGGTGCGGGCGCGGAATTGGGGGCGGTACATGTCTTCGACACTGGCGGCCGGATGGTGGAACCGTCCGGGTGAGATTGCGCGGACGATATAGGCCAGTTGAAACGCGTCTTTGCTGGACCAGTCGACAGCGGCGATGAAACGCTCGCTTCGGAACTCGGCATGTTGGGGTTCGACCCCCAGTTTCAGCCAATCAAGCGCTTTGACGTCGCCGGATTTCAGCAGATTGGGGTTGTCGATCTCAAGGCCTGCGGGCAGTGGATCGTTAACGATCAGCCGCGCCTCGGAATAGCGCTGCGGTGTCACTTTTACCACCACCACCAGCCGGTCGTTCAGCGCCAGCCGGTCTGGCTGAATTGGCCGTCCGTCCATCGTGAAATAGAATCGGTCGATGGTATAGCCGTTGCCGCCTGCGGGTTCCGGGCTGGCCGGGATGCCGAAGGTTGTCAGCATTGTCGTGGTGGATTTGCCGGAATTGTTCAAAACCGCCACCCTGCGACTGGTGCCGGTACGGGCATCCAGAACCTCGACCACCGGGCCGGTTGCCGGCTGGCCGTTGATAAGGAACGCATTGGCCGGGCTGTCTTCAATCAGCGCGTTTGCGGCCATCAGGGACCACATATTTTCCTGGGTTGACCTTGCCCGGTCCACGGTGCGTTCCGGCGATATCCGCAGGGCCAAGGTGCGTTGGTCAATGGCTTGGCTGCCGGCCTCCACCGCCAAGGTCAGAACGGCGGCGCTGTCGCGCAGATAGGTGCCGTAATCGACCCGCCACAACTGCTGTTCGGTCTGGTTTTCCTGCTGATCAAGCCGCGCACCTGCCTGACGGAACATCCGGTCAGCCCGCATCTGATCGCCATAAAACGCCAGCGCCGCCCCCAGTTGTGCCTGCGCCAGCGGCGTGGCGAAATCGTCGGATTTGGTGTCGGCATAGTAACGCAGATCACCGATATTCGCAGCCCCTTCGCGGGCCAGGACCATCAGCGCATAGGCGATATCCTCGCCTGCGTTTTCAAAATCAGGCGCATAGTTGACCCGGTTTCTGAGGTTGTCCATCGCCAGACGGAAAGCCTGTTGCGGCACGACAAAACCTTTGCCACGCGCCCGACTTAGGAAGTCCGAGACATAGGCATCCAGCCACAGATCGCCCGAGCCGGGCGACCACAGCCCGAAAGCACCGTTGGAGGATTGGTTTGACAAAACCTCGGCAATGGCCTGGTCGATCCGCTTGGTGACATCATTGGTTTCAACCAGCCCCATCGCGACCGCGATTTGCTGGAAGTAAAGCAATGGCAGGGCTTTGGAGGTGATCTGTTCGGTGCAGCCATAGGGATAGCGATCCAGCGCCGACAACAGCCCTGGCGCATCAAACTGCGCAATCGGCCCGACCGCCAAAGTGGCGTGGCCGGTGCCGGGCAGGTAATCCGCAAACACATCCGAAGTCAGGGTGAAGGTATCGCCCGCCGCAAGGTCTACCCGCGCGGTGCGGGCGATTTCCGGGTCGTTGGCGCGGATCGGCAAGGTCAGGGTTTTGTGTAAGGTACGGCCATCCGGCAGCGTCAGGGCAACCAAGATTTCCGGCGTGCCGGTGGCAAGGGCTGTTACCGGCAGGCTGAAACTGCGCCGCGCCAGCGCAGCCAGGGTCACGCTGCCCGGCAATCCCGTCGTGTCGATTTGCAGGCCATCGCTTGCGGTGATGTTCAGCCCGACCTTGCCAGCCGGGCCGGTGGCATGGGCCAGTTCCAGCAGGATGCGGCTTTGGTCATTTGGGGCCAGAAAACGCGGCAGGCTGGCGGTCAGCACGACAGGATCGCGCGCCAGCACGTCCTGGCTGGCCTGGCCGACACCGGTTTCCGACCAGACCACAGCCATCAGACGGATTGTGCCGTTAAACTCAGGGATATCAAAGGCGGCTTCGACGGTGCCATCTTCGCCAACCAGCAAGGGCCCCGAGAAGTAAGCGACCAGATCTTCGGTTGGCGGTGGTGATTGCAGCCGGTCCGCCAGCGGCCCGTCCCCGCCCGAGCGGATCTGCCCGGCAGCCCCCTGCATCCCGTCGATCAGGCGGCCATAAACGTCGCGCATATCCATGCCGAGTTTGCGCTGCCCGAAGTAGTGACCATCAGGGTCAGGGGCGGCAAAACCAGTCAGGTTCAGGATACCGACATCCACAGCGGCGATGGTCGCATAGGCGGTGTCGCCGGGTTTCACACCGTCGACCTTAAGGCGGGCAATCATGGTATCGCGCGGGGCGGTTTCGCTGCCTGAAGTGAACCCAGCCGTTAGCCGGTGATCGCCGGGATCAACCGCAGCCCAGTTAAGGCCCAGCGATCGGGCGGGGTTTCGCCCGGCGGCGACATCCATTGGCCGGATGACGCTGGCGGTAACGTAAGCCCCCGCACCCCAGTCTTCGGTCACGTCAAGGTCGATCAGGTTTTCGCCCTCGCCGACCTCAACTGTTTTCATCGCGATCAGGCGGTTGGACATGACCGTGATCAAGGCCGTCCCGGCATAGCGCGGCACCAGCCGGACTTGCGCAGTATCGCCGATCTGGTACTGGTCACGGTCAAGGCCGATTTCCAGAGTATCCGGCGTGCTGACGCTGCCTGCCGGGGCGTACCACCCGGCGTAAAACCCGTAGGAGGCTGACAGGTATGGGCCATCCTGGGTTTCAAGCTTCAACTCATACTCACCCCAGTCAACGGTGGTTTCGATCAGTGCGGTGGCATCAAGGCCCAGCGCCAGGTCGCCGCTGGCAACCCGGGTGCGGGTCGTGACCGGCTCATAGTTCCAGTTGCCGTAGGTTTCGTACCATTGATAGCGGGTGTTGACGCGGTTCAGAACCCAGCCGACACGCGGCAGGGTGCGACGCTGAAGGTCAGGGCCGACGGCCAGGATTTCAAACGCGGCAAGGCTGCCTTCGCCTGCCACGCCGTCAAACAGAGGTTTGATGCCAAGAAGGGTGGTTTCGGGCGCGAGGTTGGCCTCAAGCATGCGTTCAACCGGGCGGCCCGAGCCTTCAGTCACGCGCGTCAGCACGCGCATTTTCAAGGGCCGCGAGATGTCGCCGATTTCGGGCATCGCAAGGCCGAATCGGGCCTGACCATTGGCATCGGTCAGGATGTCGCCACCGGTGAATTCAAGACGGCTGCCGAAGCTTTCGTCGTGGCGGCCGAAGTGATAGCCGGGGTAGCCGTCAAGGCCGGTTGCCAGGGTCAGACGGGTTTCCGCCTCCACCGCCAAATTCGCACCGGGAGCACCGTAAAGGTAACGGACCTCAAGGCTGATCATCGGGATATCACTGGGCCGCACCGGCGGGTTTTCCAGCGCCAGATCAAATTCGATCCGTTCTGGGATCAGGTCTTCGACCAGGAATTTCTGGCTGACAAGGGCGGCGTCGTCCGGGTCTGCATGCAGGCGGATTGTCCAGCTTCCGCGTTGCGCTGCTTGTGGCAGCGCCAGCGCAAACACCCGCCCGCCTGCGGCCTGATCGTCCAGAACGGCGCGGGTGAATTCAACACCGTCAGGGCGGGTGACGATGGCAATCAGGGGCAGATCGGCAATCGCCTCAGCCTTGCCGTCGCGGGCCAGCGCCGTGGCGTAAACGGTTTCACCAACCCTGTAAGCGCCGCGATCCGTGGTCAGGAATACATCGACCGGCGGCGGTGAAATCCGGCCGTCAACGCCGCGATCTGACAAGTCAAACGCCGCGTCTTTCAGGCTGAGGAAGGCGAAATCCTGATCGCCATCGGCGACAGTGACAAGCGCCGGGGCGGCCCCGTCGGCCCCCTTTGTCAGGCCGGGTGCGAAGCGGGCATAGCCCTGGTCGTCGGTCGTGGTAGTGCCCAGAACATCGTTGTTATTGGCCACAAGTTGTACGGTCACGCCACCCCGCGCCTGCGCCGTTTCAAGCGAGCGGACGAATACATGCAGCCCGTCCCCGCCTTCCATTGAAGCGAGGCCAAGATCAGTGACGATGAACCATTGCGCGGCTGAATTGCCGTCATAGGGATCAGCCCCCGGCACGCGCGCGCGCAGGACGTAAACGCCGGGTTCAAACTTTGCGATGGCCTCGCCGATGGGCAAGGCGGTGGTGACATCACGGTTGACATCGCGGCTGACGATGCCGGTGCCGGTCCAGACCTCTTGCCCCAGATTGTTGGTCAGATCACGTTCGTCCCACAAGGACAGCGGCTTGGCGAAATAGCCTTGCTGGATTGACCGCACCAGGTTTCGGTCACCAATCCGGTGAATTTTCAGATCAACCTCGGTCAGGTTGACGGTGACAATCGGGATCGCGGCGGCCTGGCCTTTTGGCAGGACATAGGCGCGGCCAACGAACCGGGCCGAGGGATCGCGATCGCGGATATAAACGTTGAGATCGACCGATTTTGACAGGCTTTCACCGCTGGCAGCAGGCAGGCCTTCGCGGAAGGTCAGACGGTAGCGTTCGCCGTGGCGCACGCCGTCAACGCAGATCTGGGTGGCGTCGGCTTCGACCACCAGCCCACCTTCGGGCAGGCGGACATAGTCGGCATAATCAACGCCGGCAGGCACCAGGGTTTCGGAAAATACCGCACAGACCCTGGGGGCGGCGGCGTTGTTGTCGACCTTATGTTCGGTGATGCGAAAGCCATAAAGCCCGATCAGGCGGGCCAGCGCGTCTTCGGTGTCAAAGCGCGATTGCAGCGATTGCGCCAGTCGCAGGGTCGAAATTGCCGTCCGCCCGGCACCGCGCTGTTCAAGGGCTGTGGCAAGGATATTGAGGGCGGTCGCCTGAATGGCCGGATTGCGGCCGCGCAGATAGGCGTTGATCGACGCTGCGGTCGCGATACGTTGAAACTTGCCCTGATCGTCGGAATTGTCGGTCTTGGCTCGCAGCGCCAGTTGCGCCATTTCGGCCCAGCCATCGGCGGCATCGGTCAGGTTTAACGCAGCCCCCGTAAAGCGCACGGCGTTGTCGATATTGCCACTGCCAGCGGCATTGCGCGCGGCCTCGGTCAACTGCTCGGCGGTCCATTGATTGGTGATGTAATCGCGTGCAAGCCCGGTGGCCTGAACCCGAGCCTCGTCAATGAAATAGGAGGGCAGGAAAGCCAGAGATTTTAGCCGAGCGTCCTGAAGACCAAGGATATCGGCGTCGGTTTCAAGCACCCGCGCTGAAGCGGCGCCATCAAATGGGGCTGAGTCCAGAACCTCCGATTTCGGGAAGCAGGCGTTGGATTTGAAATTGAAGGTGAAGGCGCGGCAAGAGGTGTCGGCCAGGCAAAGTTTCTGACAGGTTTCAAACGTGGTTTCAAACAGCGGTTGCAGATCGGCGCCGGGGAAATCGGTGTTCTGGATGATCACCAGCCGCCGGTCAGGAACCACGGATTGGGCTACGGATTGGGTTGCGGTCTGGGCCAGGCTGCTATTGGCGGTCAGCAAAAGAACAAGGGCGGACAGGCCCGCGATCAGGGATGAAAACGGTCGCTGGAAAGACATCGAAAAGACTCCTGATACTTGAAATAACTTGTTCTGATGCTGGCATATTTTCGCACGTCAATGCAACTTTTCTTGCGGACAAGACCCGGCAATTTAACGCGACTTTTCCGCCCGGCGTTAAAGCCCCTGTAAGGTTTTGGTGGTTTACCTCGGGATGTTGACGGATTGTTTCAAGGCTTTTCTATGCGCGGATTGGTTTTCACAGAATTTCTGGATTTCGTCGATCAGACGGCCGGGCCTGAGATGGTCGAAGATATGATCGCGGCTTGCGATCTGGCCTCGGGCGGGGCCTATACCACTGTCGGCAATTATCCGCATGACGAATTTCTGACCATGCTGGCCTTTCTGCACCGTGCCACCGGGCAGAACGTGTCGGAAATGGTGATGGGGTTTGGCGAAAACCTGTTTGGCCCGTTGATCGCCTGTCACCCGAAGATCCTGCACAACGGGGTCGGCCTGCTGGATTTTCTGGAAAGCATCGAAACCCATATCCACCATGAGGTGCGCAAGCTGAACCCGGCGGCTGAACTGCCGCATTTTACCACCAAGCGCCTGGATCAGACCCGGTTGCGGATGGACTATCGGTCAGCAAGGCCGTTTGCGGATCTTGCCGAAGGGATGATCAAAGGCGCGATTGCGCATTTTGGCCTGAACGCCCGGATCGACCGCGCGGTGACGTCGCCGCCCGACCCGTTTGCGGCGCGTTTTGACGTTGTGTTGCTGGGATGACGCCTGCGCAATATGAACAACGCTTAAAGCGCGAAAAAACCGCCCGCCAGGCGGCGGAACGCCTGTTGGAACAAAAATCGGCAGAGCTTTTTGAGGCCAATCAGGAACTGGCCCAACTGGCCGATGGCTTGACCGAAGATTTTGAATCCGCCCGGCAGGACTACTTTGCGGAAAAATCCAAGGCGGAAAATCTGGTCAGCCAGACCGGCCAGATCCAACGTGATCTGGTCCGCGCCAATCACGCCACCTTCCAGGCGGAGCGTCGCCTTTGGGGCGCCGTTGAGGTGATCCGCGACGCCTTCGCGCTGTTTG
>CAYXXQ010000161.1:6889-7860 GCA_964469075.1 uncultured Rhodobacter sp. | reverse complement strand
GTTGACCATCAGCCCATCGCGGATTGCCAGCACCGCCAGAATGCGCATTTTTGCCGTGCTCAATCCGGCCTCGGCCAGTTTTTGGTGAAGGTCGATATTGTAGCGGCCCATGATGCGATTCATCAGATAAGGGGCAAAGCGTTGCAGTCCCATCCCGGCGAGGGATTGTGGAGCCGATGGTTGACCAACATCTTTGTCAGGCCTGGTGTCCGTCATGACTTGAACCTTTCATGTCGCTAAGTAACGGGAGTTGTTGCAGAAACCGGGACGCGGATGGGTCGTTACTTGGCGAGCTATCATATTGGCGCTGAGGGCAGGTTGTGCCAATTGCCGAAAAGTGTCCAGCAAAGAAGAAAGCCCCCGGTTGGTGGTGGCAGAGGAAACTGGCTTGTGCCAGACGGGGCGCTTTCGTTGCGTCCCCGAATGACAAAACCTTCGCAATTCAGGTAATTCAAAACATCGCCCGAGATCATCCGCTTGGCAGAAATGATGTATGTCCGGTTCCCTTTGTCGCTTCGATACGTCGAAGACCTTCTGCATGAACTTGGTATCGATATCAGCCATGAGACAGTTCGGTTCTGGTGGAACAGATTTGGTCCAATGCTCGCCGCCAGGATCCGCTGAAGTCGTGTCAGGGGGATGCGCCCATACTCGAACTGACGATAGCATCTGGATGAAGTTTTCGTGAAGATCAACGGCGAGACACACTACCTTTGGCGTGCAGTTGATCAAGGCGACAACCTGCCGTCGCCATGATTTTGCCGAATACAACTTGTACAATGCACGGTGTCAGGGCGACCTTACATACGCGATCAAAGGAAATGCCAATCAATGGATCAGGAAAACACCGTTGCCGGATCAACAACAGACTTCAGCCATCTGCGTGGCACCAAAATGCAGGAATTGCTCTACCGGATTGCAAAGGGTGATCGTATCTCCGGTGACGACTTGCTCGGGGCATTGGCAGAACA
>CAYXXQ010000161.1:0-6879 GCA_964469075.1 uncultured Rhodobacter sp. | reverse complement strand
GGCTGGATTGACAAACAACCGGGCAAAACGCCCGAACCCCATGAGTATCGCATCAATGAGAAGATAATCCTGCGGTTTTACTACCATGGTTTCATGGCGTGCCTCGACCAGGACCGGCCTGACCTCGCCGATCTGAATGATTTCTGCAAAGAAAACCTTACCGGAACGGATTCCGGACTTTCCAAATCTGACACAGCCGCACAGCTGACGGCATTATTCCTTGGTCAGGACAAGGGTAAGGGGCGGGGAATACTGAATAAAATCAGCTCACGGAAATAACCCCGCTAATACCGTGAGTGAATGGCTGCATCATCGTCACTAGGCCTTGGTTCATGTTGAAACTGAACCGAAAGGTAACGAGATGAAAATAAGTGAAAGCGCGGTGGAGATGTGCCGCCTGAATGTTGTGGGGATGCAAATTAAAGCCCTCACGCCGTTCGAAAGTAACCCCAGGACTCACACGAAAAAGCAGGTTCGCCAGATTGCGGCGAGCCTGAAGCAATTCGGCTGGACGAACCCGGTGCTGATCGATGAGGCGGGCATGATCCTGGCGGGTCACGGTCGCATCGAAGCGGCGAAGTTGCTGGGCCTCGCTGAGGTGCCGACGATCCGGCTCGACAAGATGAGCGAAGTTGAAAAGCGGGCCTATATCATTGCAGATAACAAACTGGCTGAGAATGCTGGCTGGGAAGATGAGCTTCTGGCTCAGGAATTTCAGTTTCTGTCTGAAAGCGCGTTGAATTTCGATCTGGGTCTGACCGGGTTTGAGATGGGAGAGATTGATGTCCTGCTGTCTGACTCTGGTGTTTCGGAAGAAGAACCGGTTGAAATACCGGATCCTGATGGCCGGGCCGTTAGTCAGACCGGTGATTTATGGATGATTGGCAAGCACAAAATTCTGTGTGGCAATGCGCTTGCGGCTGCTGATTGGAAGGTGCTGTTGGAGGGTAGGAAGGCCGGGATGGTCTTTACCGACCCGCCTTACAATGTGCCGGTTGATGGTCATGTTTCGGGACTGGGCAAAGTGAAGCATCGTGAATTTGCCATGGCTTCGGGTGAAATGAGCAGGTCAGCGTTCACGGCGTTTCTGAGCGAGGTGTTTGAGCGTCAGGTGGAATTCAGCATCGACGGTTCTGTGCACTTCGTCTGCATGGACTGGCGGCACATGACCGAGATTCTTGCCGCCGGCGAGGGTGTGTACACCGAGCTGAAAAATCTGTGTGTCTGGGCCAAGACCAATGCCGGCATGGGGAGTTTTTACCGGTCGCAGCATGAGCTGGTCTTTGCCTTCAAATCGGGCAAGGGCGCGCATGTCAACAATTTCGGGCTGGGAGAGAATGGCCGTCATCGTTCTAACCTTTGGACATATGCAGGTGCTAATACGTTTCGGGCGGGCCGGATGGACGATCTTGCGGCACACCCGACGGTGAAGCCGGTTCAGATGGTGATGGATGCGATTCTTGATTGTTCAAAGCGTGGTGGTCTTGTTGTCGATGTGTTTGCAGGCTCAGGAACGACGTTGCTGGCTGCGGCACGTACGGGCCGGGTTGGGGCAGGCATGGAAATCGACCCGCTCTATGTCGATCTGATCGTGCGGAGGCTGGAAAAGGAAACTGGTGAGATTGGGTTGAATGGCGATACGTTTGAAAGCTTTGCTGAAACCGCCGCGCGGCGAAATGAGGAGGTGGGATCATGAGCAACGAGGAAAAGGACTACGAAGTTGGCTATGGCAAACCGCCCGAGGCGAGCAGATTCAAGAAAGGTGAATCGGGCAATCGCAAAGGTCGGCCGAAGGGAGCAAGGGGTCTTGAGACTGATCTGAAGGCCGAACTGAATGAAGTTGTTTCGGTTAATGTAAATGGGAAAAAGAAAAAATTCACGAAACAGCAGCTGATGCTCAAGCAATTAGTGGGAAAAGCAGTCAAGGGTGACCTGCGTGCCATAGAGAAGTCGTTTGGACTGGTAGCCTCGATCCTTGGGGTTGAGGACGAGGCACCGAAGGGTCAGGCCAGTTTGTCTATGGCGGATGAAGGGATTTTGAAAGACTATCTGGCGCGTCGGGGTCTGGAGGAGAAAATCAATGACGGTTGATCCGCAAAAAATTCTTGATGCCGTTCTACACAAGGACTTTCTGTCGTTTCTGCAAAAGGCGTTTGAAACGGCGTCCGGCGGCGACAGCTTCAAGCCCAACTGGCATATCGAGGCCATCAGATGGCAGCTGGAGAGGATCAGGGCGGGCGACAACACCCGGCTGATTGTCACCATGCCGCCGCGCTATCTGAAATCGATCACGATCTCGGTGGCCTGGGTCGCCTGGATGCTGGGCCGGGAGCCTTCGAAAAAGTTCATCTGCATCAGCTATTCGGCCGATCTTGCAAAAAAACACGCCAATGATTGTCGCGCGATAATGCTGACGCCCTGGTATCAACGCGCATTTCCGAACACCCGTATTCCGCGCGGCGGTGGCGGTGAAATGGATTTCCGCACCACGAAAGGTGGCGGGCGCATGTCCACATCTGTCGGGGGCACACTGACGGGTCGTGGTGGCGACATCATCGTGATCGATGATCCGATCAAGCCGGATGAGGCGATGTCAGAAACCACGCGGAATTCGGTTCTGAACTGGTACTCAAACACCCTGCTGTCGCGGCTGAATGACAAGAAAACAGGCGCGATCATTCTGGTGATGCAGCGATTGCACGAAGAAGATCTGGCGGGCCACCTGCTTGAGCAGGGCGGATGCTGCCATCTGAGCCTGCCCGCGATCGCGGAAAACGACGAAGAGATTGAAATCAGCCGCAACCGGACTTATCGCCGGAAACCTGGCGAGGCCTTGCATGCATCGCGCGAACCCGTTGAGCGGCTGGAGGAGTTGAAACGCGCTATGGGCTCGGGGTTGTTTTCGGCGCAGTATCAGCAGGCCCCGGTTCCGGCAGAGGGTCTTTATGTCAAACGCAACTGGCTGATGCGATATGACGTGGTTCCGGAAAACCAACAAGGTGACGTGATCGTGCAGTCCTGGGACACCGCCAGCAAGGACGGCGCGCTCAATGACTGGTCGGTTTGTGTCACCGCGCTGAAGCGAAAACAGCAGGTGTTTGTGCTGGATGTGTTTCGCGACCGGCTGCAGTTTCCGGATTTGCGGCGAAAAGTATTGGAACTGGCGCGCCGGTTTGGAGCCAATGCATTGCTGATTGAGGATGCCGCCAGCGGTTCTCAGCTTATTCAACAATTGCGGGAAGAAAAGCCACATGACGTGCCGTCGCCGATCGCGATGAAGCCTGAGGGCGACAAGGTGACCAGGTTCTCAGCCCGGACCCATCGCATTGAAGCCGGGGACCTGTTGCTGCCAAAGGATGCGCCATGGCTTGCGGGTTTTGAGCGGGAAGTTCTGGGGTTTCCCAATCTCAAGCATGATGATCAGGTCGACGCTTTGGTGCAGTTGCTGGCCTGGGGTGCGCCGCGTAAGCAGAAAATCGCGTTTTTCGGGGCGGAAATGGTTCCGAGCACGCTTGATTGATTGGTTGGACCTGCCCCGGACGCGGTGCTGGCACTGCAGTGTAGCTGGACCAGTTTCTCGTGCGATAGCAGGCGGGTGATGGCAGGCTCTTTCAGCCTGTTAAAATGCAAGGACTCACGTTGTGAATCGCCTATCGCCAGAGTTGTGAACCAACGCCCATGCAGCCTGAAGCCGCAGGTTATTGTCGAGCGTTGCACCACAAAAAGGCCATTGGGACAAATCATTGAAATATGGGGGATTTCGTTGCAAGCTGCCGCATTGCCAAGCCAATTGGGAACGCAAATCATGTCCGATCAGATCGAGACCACACCCTATCCGTTATACCTCCAAGCTTTGAGCAGCTTCCAGTTGGATAAAGCGACGGACGTATTCTCCGGCGATCTCGTGAAAGGCATCAATGCTTGCGTCGAATGCTGTGATCGGTATGTCAACCGCGATACCAAGGCCCTGGACTGGATTGCACTGGACGGGCGCCATGAAACCCGCAGTTTCGCACAATTGCGCGACGATGCCGCGCGTTTCGCCAACCTGCTGACAGCACAGGGGATAAAGCCGGGGGACGTTGTCGCCGGGCTACTTCCTAGAACGCCAGACCTCGTAGCCACCATTCTGGGAACGCTTCGCGCCGGCGCTGTCTATCAACCTCTGTTTACGGCTTTCGGGCCCAAAGCGATCCAGGACCGCATGCGCATGAGCCAAGCCAAATTTGTGGTCACGGATACCGCCAATCGCCGAAAACTGGACAATGTTGAGAACTGCCCGACGGTCGCCCTTGTCGCGCCATCGGGTGCGGTGGGTGCCGACGTTGATTTTCGCGCATCTCTTAAACGGCAATCCACCAACTTCGAACCGGTGCTGCGACGCGGCGATGATCTGATGTTGATGATGGCGACCTCCGGCACGACCGGACCTGCAAAAGGCGTTCCGGTTCCGCTGAGTGCGCTGGCGGCCTTTCGCGCTTACATGATCAATGGCATTGATCTGCATCCCGATGATGTGTTCTGGAATATCGCTGATCCCGGTTGGGCCTATGGTCTCTATTACGCTGTTCTTGGCCCCTTGCTTTTGGGCCACGCAACGACGCTGGTCGAAGGCCCGTTCACGGTGGATGGCACCTATGACATCATTCAGCGACTGAGCATCACCAATTTCGCCGGCGCGCCGACCGCGTTTCGGCTAATGATTGCGGGTGGGGTGGACGCCGCCGCCAAGGTGCAGGGCAAATTGCGCCGTGTCAGCAGCGCTGGCGAGCCGCTCAATCCGGAGGTTATCCGCTGGTTTGAGGCGCACATAAAAGCGCCGATCAAAGATCACTACGGACAGACCGAAACAGGCATGGTGGTCAACAATCACCACGGGCTTGAGCATCCGGTTCGGGCAGGCTCGGCCGGATATGCGATGCCGGGTTTCAAGGTTGACGTTCTGGATGACGAAGGCAATATCGTCGGCCCGAATGTACCGGGGCAACTTGCGGTCGATATCAATGGGTCGCCGCTGCTCTGGTTCAAAGGGTATTGGAACCAGGAAACCAAAGCAATTTCAGGCGGATATTATCGCACCGGCGATACCGTCGAGCGTGATGAGAACGGCTGTGTTACGTTCATCGGGCGCAACGATGATGTCATCACGTCATCCGGCTATCGGATCGGCCCATTTGATGTCGAAAGCGCACTGATCGAGCATCCGGCCGTGACGGAGGCCGCTGTGATCGGCGTGCCGGACAAGGAGCGCACCGAGGTTGTTAAGGCTGTTATCGTTTTGGCTGAAGGTTTTGAAGGCGGCGAAGCACTGGCCGAGGAACTGCAGGCCTATGTGAAAACGCGCCTTTCGGCCCACGCTTACCCGCGGATAATCGAATTCGTGACAGAACTACCCAAGACACCGAGCGGGAAAATTCAGAGATTTCTACTTCGTCAGAGCGCGAATTCCTGACGATGGGTTGATGTGCCGGATTGAGCATACGGTGAAGCATCGCCGGAGGTCAATATTGGTGCTGAACTGACTTGCGGCGAAGCAGCAATCTGTTTGATAAGCCGAATCTTGGGGTCGACCGGAACGGCCCATTGTGACGGATGCTGCGCGGCGCAGGAATGTCTGCTTTCAAACGTACTGCCCAAAACGACCGCTTTTTGGGTGGGGATTTTGACGTGGGGTTATTGGCACGTGCCGCCACCTTCGCGATACGCACCCGTAAGTTTTACAGAGCAGGAGAATATTGAAAAGATATGGCCTCCGAAGTCACTTTACTCGCAAGGCTGTTCGCAAACTCAAATTTGTTGTAGAGGTCGATAATGACTCCTGAATTTCTTAAATCACGAACACCCGAACAGCTCGAAACTATCATTGCCCGCCATCGCGAAGCCGGGAAGATGGGCGCACCTCTTTGCGTCATTGCAATGGACGAGTTGTCGACCCGAACTGTGAAGGGCTTCAATCTAAAGCTGGCGGTTGATCACCTGATCGAAGCGGCAAAAACGGAAACGGCCACCGACTTCAAACAGACTGCGATTGCGTCCGGTGTGTTCGATCCGGAAACGCAAAAGTGGGGCCAATGGGTGAATAATGCCTTGAGCCTTGATCGGATGTGCATCTATTGCAGGTCACACAACTTGCCGCAGCTAACGGCTATGCTCGGCAATGCTGGCGGCAAGACTAACGATGCCGTTACGATAGGCTTCTTAAAAGGGCTGGACGCAGCGGGAATCGAATACAGTGGCGAACCAAGAGCTATTTATGAAGAGCACCGATTGACTTGCATCGAATGGGCAAAATCAGCGTGAGCAACGCAGCCCAGATTACAGGAAATTGCGCACTTTATCACGTCGCAGCGAAGCTGTCGCGACTTGCTTGGGCGGTGTCGATGACGACCCGTAACGCACGTGGTGCAGACATGTTTGCGGTCAACGCAGACGAAAGCGTAGTCCATCCGATCCAGTCGAAGGGCCTCTCGAAAAAGTCCGCCGTGCCTCTTGGCACAAGTTTGGATCGTTTGCGGTCACGGTGGTGGGTGATCACGGTCGGAGCCGGGTCAGACACGCCTGTTTGCTATGTAATGACGCTGGACGAAGTGAAAGAACGCACCAGTCAAGACAAAGGTAAGAACCGTGCGTTCTGGCTTGAGGCCAAAAACTACATGCTGCCTGAATTCGAAGAGGCATGGGGCAGGCTTGGCGACCCGACCGGTAAGGAAATCCCACCCATGACCGCCACTGGCTTTGACGTGGGCGAGGTGATCGAAGAATACGCACATGGCAAAGTCACTGTCCGAAAACACGTCAGCGGTTCCTTCACTACCTTGGTGGATGGCGTGTCGCAGCCAGCGCGGCAATATCTGATCACAATCAGTAACGAAATGGGCT
>CAYXXQ010000160.1:7249-7862 GCA_964469075.1 uncultured Rhodobacter sp. | reverse complement strand
ACAGCAGAACACCGAATGGCGGGGTGGTTTGTGCCATCTCGATACTGATGAGAAACAGCACCAGAAACCAGATCGGATCGTAACCCAGATTGCCGATCACCGGCATGAAGACCGGCAAAGTGATCATCATCAGCGGCACGCCCGAGATGAATGCCCCCAGAACCAGCAAAATGACCTGCATCATGATGACCGTCATCAACGGCGACAGCGACAATTCGGTGATCCAGGTTGCAAGGTTTCGGCTGGCACCGGTGAATGCGAGGATTTGCGAAAATGAATTGGCGGCGGCCAGAATGATCAACACCATGCAAGATACTTTCAGCGTACTCAGCAGGGATTCACGGATAACCCGATAGCTCAACGAGCCATAGATGGCAGCCACCAGCGCCGCACCAGCCGCGCCAAGTGCTGCGGCCTCTGTTGGTGTGGCGATGCCCAGAAGGATCACGCCGATCACCAGAAAAACCAGAACCGAAAGCGGCACGAAGTACTTTAGCGTCATCGCTAGTTTTTCAAGTATCGGCGTATGATGGTTTTCATAGGGTGGTGCAAGCTCGGGCTGGATAAGGCTGCGCACAACCACATAGATGGTGTAACAAGTAGCCATCACTAT
>CAYXXQ010000160.1:0-7239 GCA_964469075.1 uncultured Rhodobacter sp. | reverse complement strand
AAATATTATCGCCAAAAGCAGCTTGCCAACCGAAACATTCGCCAGAACCGCCAGAATAACCGCAAGACCACTGGGCGGGATCATGATCGCAAGCCCGCCTGAACCAAGGATTGGCCCGACACTCATCGCCGGATGATAGCCGCGTTTGTGCATGTGCGGTACAAGGGTCGCGCCCAGCATCGCCGTAGAGCCGATACTCGCCCCGCTAAGGGCCGAGGTCATGGCACCCGAAATGACGGCCAGCAGGCTTAGCCGCCCGGGCAGGTTGCCAACCCATTTATCAAGGGTGTCGATCATCTTGGTGGCAACGCCGGATCGAAACATCAATTCGCCCATCAGGATAAACAAGGTGATTGGCAGCAGGGTGAATACCGCCACACCCTCGTGAGCGCTGTTGATGACCTGTCTCAATCCGCCGGTGCCGCCCATAACCAGATAGGCCCCGAAAATATTGACCAGGAAAAAGGCAAAGACGATTGGTACGCTCAACAGCACCAGAACCATGAAGCCGCCCATTATGAGGGTCAGTGCCCAATACCATTCGATCATTGGAATACTCCGGATAGGCGGATTAGAGGTCGGTGGTACCTTGCGTGAATTCGGGCGGGACAAAGATACTGCGCAACAAAACCAGAAACCACAGCGCCGCCCCGAACGGGATCACGGCGTAGATCGGAAAAAGCGGCATCCAGGCAAGTTTGAAGAAGTCGTACTCGCCCTCAATCAATTTGATCCAAGTTACCCAGATACCGAAGCTGACCAGAAACGCCGTCACCAGAAGTCCAATGATTAGCGTAACCGTTTCAAGACCACGGGCGAGGCGCCTCGGCAGCATATTCTTGATCATATCCACCCGCACATGGCCGTTCTCGCGTTGCAGCCATGCGGCCCCGAGGAAGGCAACATATAGCAGGCTCCATTCCGTCAGCGCGGTGACGCCGTTCAGCGGACGGTCAAGCGCAAACCGAAGCAGGACATCCAGACAGATTGCGACCACCTGAAATGCCAGCAACAGGCAGGCAACGAAGGCGGCCGCGTCTGCGAGCCGGTCAAGAACCCGGCTCGCGCGACCAGTGCATAGTCGATACGCTATTGAATCTGTACGCATGGGATTAGCACCTGGTCCGATCAATCATGGATCCGGCGCGATCATAGCACGGATTTTCTTGATTGTTTCCGCGTCAAGTTTCCCCTCCACAGATTGCCACCGGGCCTCATCGGCAAGATCAATGTACTTTTGGCGATCCTCTTCGGGCAGATCAACAAACTCGACGCCGCCGTCTTCCAGCTTTTTGCGTTCCTGCGCCTTCATTTCAGCGATGATCGGGCCCATGTCGTCTTCCAGCTCAATCTGCACATCCATCAGCAGCTTTTGCATATCCTCCGGCAACGAGGCTAGTTTGTCCGCATTGATATAAGTCCAGACCGTATGCGAGGGCCAGAACGCATCCGCGATCGCATATTTCGTGACTTCGTGAACACCAAGGCTGTGCACGAAAAGCGTGTAAGGCGCGGCATCCACCAGACCACGTTCCAATGCCGGATAGATTTCAGAGATCTTCATGTGGATCGGGATGGCCCCCAATGCTTTGAAGAAGGAATCGTATCCGGCATGTGATCGGATGCGCAATCCATTGAAATCCGCGAGCGTGGCGATTTTTTCGCGCGAGAAGATGTAGAACCCGGAATTTGTCGAGACCCGGCCAATGGCCCGCATGCCAACCTTTGCATGGGCGGCATCAATCAGATCGAAATATCCGACCTCACGTTCCTCGGCGGGGGTCAGGTGGGAAATGCCCACAGTCCCGATCTCGGGCACCAGCGATTCGTGGGTGGTGAAGGTCATAACCATGTCAACGACACCGCTGCGCAATGCGCCAACTTGGTCGCGCACGCCAACAACCTCGGGTCCGCCAACGTAATCAATGCGCATTTTGCCAGCGGCCCGTTCATTGACCCGTTTGACGTATTCCTTGAAGATCGTCAGGCTTTCGTCATAGGCGTTTGGCGATGCGTAGGTAACGGCGCGAATGACCGCCTCTTCAGCCGCAACACCGAAGGCCGCGGTAAGGCCGAATACCGAAGCAAGTGCTGCACTGCGCAGCGATCTGCCAAGGGTCCGGGTTTCAAAGAACTTCTTCATGGTTTCTCCTCCCTGAGAAATCTTGAAGGGGTTATCCCTTCATTGGTTGACGATGTGTAATTCCCAACTTGATGAACTGGACAATATTTCGTTGCCGCCGGCGCGGATCACGACATGTTCTTCGGGGTTGACCAGCCCGTCCTTGCTTTCAAGTTTCGGTTCCGGCGTCAGGACCATACGCTCTTGCAGGATGGTATCGTCCGTTCCGCTGATCGAAGGCGGCTCATTGCCCAGCCCCTGGCCATGCCCGATCCGTTTGGACGGGTGATCGGAATAATTCCGCCAATGCGGATGCTCGGCCAGCAAACGTTGCGAATACTCGAACACCTCACGAACCGCGATGCCGGGGGCCATGAAATCAATCAGCTTGTGGAGAACCTCCCACATTCCGTAATGCTCGTCTTTCTGGCGGTCCGAGGGTGGGCCAAACACCGCGCGCCGCGCGAAATCCATGGCGTAGCCGGAATAAGTACAGCCGCCGTCGATATACAGGACATCGCCCTTTACAAACGTGCCGCCCGGCCCGGTTGCGCCCATCACCATCGGCGGCCCGGCCCCAAGATCAGCGCCTTCTTCGTGGTAATACGCAACAACCCGGCTTTGAACGTCCTGGATCGAAATCCCAAAATGCAGTACGTCAAAACACCGCCCCCAGGCCCGCGCGCCGATTTCACAGGCGCGCCGCATGCAATCAATTTCCCATTCCGATTTGATCATCCGGCACCCCCAAAGTACGGGGCCGGAATTAACCCAAGTAACCCTTGGCAATTGCGCGCGCAGCAACTCGAAATCCGTATGCGGAATGCCCAGCCAGGTCTCACGGCCCAGCTCGATGGCCAGCCGCCCCTTGTCCAGCGACCGTGCCTGAATTGCATCGGCGATCCCCCAGTCTGTCTGCGGATCAGAGGTCAGCGGCACTTCCGGGTAGATGCGCCGATCCGAAACCCAGGACGGCATGGCACGATTGTAAAGGCGGGCGAACATCTCAGGCCCCGACCAGTGAATGATCGCGGGGTCGCCCTCCAATGGAAGGATGAACACCGACGGGCGTGATTTCATCCAGGCCGGAACGGCGTGGCCAGAATAATAGGAATAAAACTGCGGATCGGTGACAACCAGACCGTCAATCCCCCGTTCCGCCATCAGGGCGCGCGCCCGCGCAATCCGGTCCGGGAATTCTGTTTCTGGCGTGGTCATGCTGTTCCACCTTTGGTTACTGATACCGGCGTCAGCCAGTCCAAATGTTTTGCATCACGCCCGTTGACGGCATCGAAAAAGGCGCTTTGAAGCTTCTTGGTCACCGGCCCCGGCACACCATTGCCGATCATGCGGTTGTCGATCTCGATCACCGGGGTCACCTCGGCGCCGGTTCCGGCAAAGAAGGCCTCATCGCACAAATGTACGAAATCGCGCGAGAACAGTTCCTCGCGGACCTCGATGTCGTGGTCCTGCGCCAGCCTGATAACGGTATCGCGGGTGATACCGTCCAAAAGATGCGTCAACGGCGGGGTTATCAGAACGCCGTTGCGGACAACAAAGAAATGCTCGACCGAGCCTTCGGCGACATGCCCGTTGGTATCCAAGAGCAAAGCCTCATCCGCCCCGGCGCGCCGAGCTTCGGTTCGGGCCATCTGGAACAGCATGTAATTGCCGCAGGCCTTGGCCTTGGTCATGTTGGTATTGATGTGGTGGCGCGCATAAGTCGAGGTGCGCGCCGTGCTGCCGCGTTCCAGCGTTCCGGCCCCGACATATTCACCCCAATGCCACACAGCAATGGCGACGTTGATGTCGCAATCCTCATAGGTCAGCCCCATGCCACCTTCGGCGATGAAGGCGACCGGACGAATGTAGCATTGCCTGAAGTTGTTTTCGGCAATGATATCGCGCGTGGCCGCAATCAGTGCGTCACGGTCATAGGGCAGCTCAAATCCCAGAATGCGCGCCGAATTTTTCAACCGGTCAAGATGTTCATTCAGCCGGAACACGGCTGGCCCATCCTTGCCATCGTAACAACGGATGCCTTCAAATACGCCAAAGCCGTAATGCAGCGTGTTCGAGATGAAATGAACGGTGGCGTCCTGCCAGGCGATGATCTTGCCGTCCATCCAGATTTTGTCTGCATTTTCCATCGAATTCTCCAGATTTCCCGAATGCAGCGCCTAGTCTTGTTGATCCAGCAGCAACCGCCCTGCATCCCGGTCCACAAGGCACTTGCCGCCAAGGAAGACTTTGCGAATATTCTCGGGCTGGCGCAGGATGTTGATATCTTCCAGCGGATCACCATCGACCACCACCAGATCGGCGAATTTGCCGGGTTCAAGGCTGCCAACCCGGTCCGCCATTTTCAGCAATTTGGCGCTTTCAAGGGTGGCGACGCGAATGGCTTCGCCGGGCGTAAGGCCCATTTCAACCAGATAGGCCAGCTCATCCAGGTTCTTGCCATGGCTGGTGAAGGGCACACCGGAATCCGTTCCCATCGCCAGTCTGACACCCGCCTTGTGTGCCTTTTTGAAGCCCTCAATATGGTGGTCGATTGCGGATTCAGCCTTGCGAACTGCATCGGGCCGGATACCGGCGGCAACACCGTGATTGACCACATTGCGCACCGCCGCTGACGTGCCGACAAGGAACGTGCCGTGCTCCAGCATCAGCGCAATGCCTTCATCGTCGATGAAATAGCCGTGTTCGACAGAACTGACACCAGCGATTGTGGCGTTCTTGACGGCCGTTGCCCCATGCGCATGGGCGCAACTGGTCTTGCCGGCGGCATTCGCTTCTTCAACCCCGGCGCGCAGTTCTTCAATGGTGAATTGCGGCGAGCCGATTTCGGTTCCGGGGGTCAGGATGCCGCCCGATGCGATCATTTTGACATTGTCGGCCCCCGCCTTGATCTGCGAACGCGCAGCCTTGCGAACCTGATCCGCGCCGTCTGCCTCGATGCCCAACTGCCAGCCGTGCCCGCCCGTCATGCAGATCACCATGCCGCTCAGGACCAGCCGCGGGGTGACGCAAATCCCCTGCTTGGCCGCTTCGCGCAGCGCAAAGTCGATCCCATTGCGCGAACCGCAATCGCGTATGGTGGTGATCCCCGCCTGCAACGTGCGCAGCGCATTTCGCGCCGATCGCAATACCGCAAGGGCATCGGTATCCGATGCGGCCTGCGCCCGCGGATCGGCAACGCCATCGGTGCGCAGGTGAACATGGCAATCGATCAGGCCCGGCAATATCGTGCGCCCGCCCATATCGAAACGTTCATGGCCCGAGACATCTTCTGATGGCTGTCCCTTGCCGACGGCGATGATCTTTTCGCCATCAATCAGAAGATAACCATGGAAGTGATCGCCGGTGCCGGTGATGATATGGGCGTTGTCGAAATACATGGGCAAGATGAGCCTCCAGAACCAGCATCTGATGTCTTTGTCTGATTAAGATGCGAATGTTCGAACAAAGTCAATAGTCGCGCATTTTTCTTTGCTCGAAGGCGTCACGCCGGGGTGAAACACGCATAGTGTTGACTTTATTCGAATATTCGGAAAAATGATCCGCAAGCCACGAACAGTCCACCGCCAAAATTGAATTCCCGGCTGTTTGCGACCAGAAAAAACGATGCTTTCCCAAGTCAAGTTCAGGATCAAACGATGACAAATATGCGCAGACGAATCTATCACAACGGCATGATTATCGACGGCAGGGGCGGGGCATATATCGGGTATCTTGCTATCGAAGGTACGCGCATCATTGCGGTGGGCCGTGGCGAAATTCCCCGCAAGATCGCCAGCGAAACCGCGCAAACAATAGATCTGGCTGGCAGAACGGTTCTGCCCGGGCTGATTGATTGCCATGTCCATCTGGCGATGAACGCGGATGCCGCCCCAAAGCCGCTGATCACGGCGGTTGATCACAAGGTTGCGCTGTTTCGGGCGGCGGGAAACGCCTTGCGGACGTTGCATAACGGGATCACGACGGTGCGTGATTGCGGCACACCCGATGGCATAGACTTCGCGCTTCGGCGTGCCGGTCAGGAGGGGCTGTGCATCACGCCGCGTCTGTTGTTAAGCGGTCGCGCGCTTTGCATGACCGGCGGACACGGCTGGCAACTTCTCGGACACGAGGTCGACGGCCCGGACCAGATGCGCCGCGCTGCGCGCGAGCAGTTGAAGGCCGGGGCGGACAACGTAAAACTGATTGCGACCGGCGGGATCCTGACGCCCGGAACGGAAATCGGCAATGCCCAACTGACCATCGCCGAGATGCGCGCCGCCATTGAAGAAGCCGCCAGTGCGGGCAAGATATCTGCGGCGCATGCCCATGGCCCGCAAGGCATCAAGAACGCCGTGCGGGCAGGTGTGAGTTCCATCGAACACGCCTATTTCATTGATCCCGAGGGCATTGATCTGATGCTCGAACACGGCACGGTTCTGGTCGCCACCTCGGCGGCGGTTCGCAATGTCGTTCATCATGGCATCAAGGCCGGAATTTCCGCCGATGCGGTGGGCAAGGCCAATTCGGCAATCGCGGCGCATGTCTCGGGCTTCAGGGCGGCCCATAAGGCGGGTGTCAAACTGGCAATGGGAACCGATTCCGGTGTCCCGTTCACCCGCCACGGCAGCAATCTGGACGAGCTGGAATACCTGGTGGAAATGGGGCTTTCACCGCTGGAAGCAATCAGGGTGGCAACACTTGATAGCGCGCGGTTGCTGAAACTCGACGATCAGATCGGATCGCTGGAAGACGGCAAAAGTGCCGATTTCATCATCGTTCAGGGTGATCCGGTCAAAGAAATCGCACTTCTTCGTAACCCTGAGAATATCCGCCAGGTTGTCTTGAACGGGCGCACGGTTGCAGATCGTGATGCAAGCCAGTTTCTGGTTGGCACGTCGTTCAATTGGGCCGGGCCGGAAACACTGGACGGGGCTGTATAGTTCGGGATTGCGTCGGCCTGATCACCGCCGGGTGTCAGAAATCAGCGATGGTTTTCAAGGCCCCGTCCAGCGCCTCGCCATCTTCATCTTTCAGGGCGGCACCCCGCAAACGGCGCAGCCAGTCGGCGGCATCTTCGCGGCCACGCAGTATGGCTAGGCTGCCAAGCACACGGT
>CAYXXQ010000159.1:0-7872 GCA_964469075.1 uncultured Rhodobacter sp. | reverse complement strand
GGACGACATGATCTGGTGGGGTCCGGCGGGGATCGGGGCCACTTACACCATCGAACGTTATGCCAAGCAACATTCCGGCCCGTTTCGAGCGGCGTTCACTGATCGCACGCGTACCGGACATGTTGCAAGATTGGCGGAAGGGCATTTTGGCGGGTTCTTCGGCTGGCCGAATTTCACTGCTCGCCTGAGCGGTGATTTCATGGGATTGCCGCCGACGGGTAAAGTGGCCGAATTCCGCGTTATTGACATCTATCGCCGCGGCCCCGACAAGCTGGCGGAAAACTGGGTCTTCATCGACCTTCTGCATTTCTGGAACCAGCAAGGCATCGATTTTCTAGCCAGCGCAGTCCAAAGTAAACAATCGTGATCAACGCACAACACGACTTTGGGGCCTTACTGCGGTCAACTATCGTTGGCTGATGGCTCATGGCGAAAAGCGGTTTTTTTAATAGCCCATCCCCCAATCAGCGAAATTGCCCGCTGAATAAATTTGGACGTTATGCGGCAGGGTTTTCAGCCCCAGAACATATTTTGGTTGGCGTCGAGGACGCTTGACCGAGGCTCAATCGTTGCAATCGATCGCTGACGCCACCTCCGATCGGCCGCTGGTTCAGATGGTGGTCTGCGTTCTCACATCACTGTCCTGCGCGAAGCATTGTTTCGTCCGCGGGACTGAGATTGGCCACCGGCCCGGCAAACTAGCGGATTGTGACGACGGACCCAAGCGCCACAACCATGCCTAAGATCACCACTAGTGCGCCAAAAAAAACTTGCCAAATGCGCGCGATCTGGAAAAGTTGGGCTGATTTTAGGCCCGGGCTAGGCAAGCATATCCGGACGTTTATCCATATAAACCCGCGCTATTCGTTTCCAAACCTCAATGCCAAGCCCCCTATAGCCTAATTCGCCCCATAACTCGGCAGTTGCATCAAGGCGTTGCGCAGGGCGTCGCCCCAGCCGGTTGAGACGGCTTGGTAATAGGCGTCGTCGGCTTCGATCCGGGGTTTGGTGTTGACCTTGAAACTGTCGGTTGCATAGACCTGTAAATCCAAGGGCAGCCCAACCGACAAGTTCGCTTTGATGGTTGAGTCAAACGAGACCATCATCAGCTTTATTGTGTCTTCAAAGCTCATATCGGGATCATAAGCCCGCACCAGAATTGGTTTGCCGTATTTGGCTTCGCCGATCTGAAAGAACGGGCTGTCGTCGGTCACTTCGATGAAATTGCCCTCGGGATAGATCAAAAACAGGGTCGGTGTGCCACCCTTGATCTGGCCGCCGATGATGACCGAGGCCGTGAACTTTGACGACGCCTCCTGTCCTTCCGGCCTGCTTTCGCCGATCACCTCTTTCAAGGTGGCACCGACCAGACGGGCGATCTGAAACATCGTGGGCAGTTCAAGTATGGTCGGGCTCCGCTCGGCCGGGGTTTTTGAACGCTCGTCCAGCAGGCTGACCAAAGCCTGCGTGGTTGCAAGGTTGCCTGCGGTCATCAGGGTGATGACCCGGTCGCCCGGAACCTCCCAGGTGAACATTTTTTTGGTGACTGAAAAATTGTCAACGCCCGCGTTTGTGCGGGTGTCTGACATAAAGACTAGGCCTTTGTTCAGGCGGAGTCCGACGCAATAGGTCATTGAATTTGTCCAGTTCAGGAAGCAAAAATCGACGTGATTATGCCGTATCTATTGTTGAATTTGCAGCGATACAATCATCGATTCTGTCGCTGCCCCCAACCGCATGCCGGTCATCGGGGCGGCATCGTGTGAATCAAGGCCCGTGGCAATTCTGACATAACGTTCATCGGGCGAAATACCGTTTGAAACGTCAAAGCCGACCCAGCCAAGCCCATCGACATGCGCTTCGGCCCAGGCGTGGCTGGCATCCTGGTCGATACGGTCGTTCATCATCAGATATCCACTGACATAGCGGGCCGGAATACCGGCAAGCCGCGCCGCCGCAATGAAGATTTGCGCGTGATCCTGGCAGACACCGCCACCGGCCGATAACGCCTCTTCCGCTGTGGTTCCGGCGGCTGTTTCGATCTTGCTGTAAGGAACGGTCTCGATCACCGCTTTGGACAGTGCATAAAGGTCGCCCAGAACATCGCCTTTGCCGAGGGTCTTTTTGGACAGCTTGCGCAGACCCCTGCCGGGTGCTGTGCGTGGGGTGTTTTGGGTGAAATGCCATAGCGGTGCAGGGCCGTAAATACCACCGAAAACCCCGTCCGAGGAGTGGGTTTCAACCTCACCCGAGACATCAACGGACACTTCGGTGGCCCCCGCTTCCGCCTGCACCAGCAAGGTCTGGTTTTGGTATTGATCCTGAAACGACAACTCCTTCACGCCGCCGGTAACGGCGACGTTCCAGTTCAGCACGGTCTGGTGTTTTGTGCTGACAGGGATCAGACGCACTTGCTGCAACCCATAGGTCACAGGCGCGTCGTACGAGTATTTGGTCTTATGGGTGATTTTCAGCTTCATGATGTCAAATACCTATTTGATGAACCTGTAATCATGTTCAATCTGCCGCCCGATGGCGTTGTTTTCGCGGATGAAGGCCGTGATAAACTGGTGCAGCCCATCATCAAAAATCGTTGCAATCGTGTGGTTCCGAAGCTTGTCCCGCAGGGCTTCGATAAGATCATGGCTTTGGGTGCGCGCGCCGTAATCCTTGGCCAGAAAACTCAGGTTTTCTTCCAGAATGCGAATGCAGAACGCCAAGGAGCGCGGAAACCGGCTGTCCAGAATAAGAAACTCAGCAATGCCGGAAGGGGTCATGTCATCATGATTTAGCCACCGGTAGGAGCGATGCGCCGAGACCGAGCGCAGGATGGTTTCCCATTGCACATTATCAAGGGTGGAGCCGACAAAGCTGGCCGAGGGCAGCAAGGTGTAGTATTTCACGTCAATAATTCTGGCGGTGTTATCGGCCCGTTCCAGGGCTGTGCCGATCTGAGTGAAATCGAAAATGTCATTGCGCAGCATCGTGCCCTGCATTGCCCCGCGCACCAAAGCGCTGTGGCGGCGGATTTCGCCTAAAACAATCGGCAGATCGGTTTCTTTAAGGGGCCGTTTCAGAGCCTTTTTAAGGGCCATCCAGCTTTCATTGACCGCTTCCCAAACCTCGGTCGTCAACGCAGTCCGGACCAGGCGGGCATTGGTTCGGGCCTGTTCAATTGCTGAAATCACACTTGATGGGTTCGCGGGGTCGCGCAGCAAATAATCGACCACATGCGCGCCCAGATAGCTGTCATATTTTGCGTCATAGCCGTGGCGCACCCCGGCCGTTGTCAATACCGATTTCCATTCAGAGGCCGGATCACCAGACCGGGTCAGCGCGATGCGAAACCCGGCTTCGACAAGTCGGGCGGTATTTTCGCTGCGCTCCAGATAACGGAACATCCAATATAGACCACCTGCGGTTTTTCCGAGCATGGTGCTAGTCCTCCAGAACCCAGGTGTCTTTGGTGCCGCCGCCCTGACTTGAATTGACGACCAGGGATCCTTCTTTCAACGCCACCCGGGTCAGCCCGCCGGGGGTGATGTTGATGCCGCCCGGCGACACCAGCACGTAGGGGCGCAAATCGACATGCCGTGGCGCCAACCCTTTTTTGGCAAAAATCGGCACCGTGGACAGCGACAGTGTCGGCTGGGCGATGTAATTGGTCGGGTTCTTCCGAAGCTTGGCGGCAAAACTTGACAGCTCTCTTTTGTTGGCCGCAGGACCGACAAGCATGCCGTAGCCGCCGGAACCGTGCACCTCTTTCACCACCAGTTCGGCCAGATGATCCAGCACATATGCCAGCGCGTCAGTTTCTGAACAACGCCAGGTCTTGACGTTTTTCAGGATCGCCTTTTCGCCCGTGTAAAACTCAATAATATCAGGCATGTAGGAATAAATCGCCTTGTCGTCGGCGATCCCGGTCCCCGGCGCATTGGCGATGGTGATATTGCCCGCCCGGTAGACATCCATGATGCCCGGCACGCCCAGCATCGAGTCCGGTTTGAAATTCAGCGGGTCAAGATAGTCGTCGTCAACCCGGCGATAAAGGACATCAATCACCTTGTAACCTTCGGTCGTGCGCATCGCGATATGGCCATCAACGACGCGCAGGTCATGGCCTTCAACCAGTTCGCCCCCCATCTGATCGGCCAAGAACGAATGTTCAAAATAGGCCGAGTTATGAATACCCGGCGTCAACACCGCCACGGTTGGCTTGCCGGTGCAATTTGCAGGCGCACAGGCCGCAAGGGAGCGACGCAGGTTCTTGGGGTAATCGCTGACCGACTGCACCCTGATCTGGCTGAAAAGCTCAGGGAACATTTGCAGCATGGTTTCGCGGTTTTCAAGCATGTAGGACACGCCTGACGGGGTGCGCGCGTTGTCTTCAAGGACGAAGAAATCATCTTCGCCGGTGCGCACAATATCAGTGCCGACAGTATGGGTGTAAACATTGCCCGGCGGGGTGAAGCCGATCATTTGCGGCAAATACGCCTGGTTGCGCGCGATCAGGTCCACCGGAACGATCCCTGCCCGCAAAATCTCCTGCCGATTGTAAATATCATGCAGGAACGCATTGATCGCATGCACCCGTTGTTCAATCCCTTTGGACAGTTTGGTCCATTCCCGGTTGGAAATGATGCGCGGGATCAGATCAAACGGGATCAGCCGTTCCTGCGCTGCCGACTGGCCATAAACATTAAAAGTGATGCCAGTGCGCCGAAAGAACGCCTCGGCCTCTTTTTGTTTTTTGATCAGGCGGGCCGGGTCTTCGTTGGAAAACCACTTTTGGTATTCGGCGTAAGGTGCGCGAACACCTTCCGAAGTCAAAAGCATCTCGTCGAAGTGTTCACGTTTTGAAAGCATTCCCCACCATAGCGGGTGCCCGGGGTTCCGCAATGCGCCTGATGCCGTCTGACCGCTTATTCTAGGCGTAAGACCTGGATTGACTGATTTATAAGCTCCATCCGGCCATAAGAGGTCATGAACGAGACATCGGCCGCATCCCGCCCCACGCCGATCCTGATGATCTCAGGCGCTTGCGCCATGCCTGTGGGATCAACCAGATGCCACTGCCCGGCCAGATAAACCTCGGCCACGGCGTGAAAATCCTGTGGTTTGACATCAACCGCGTAACAACTGACGAACCGCGCCGGGATCCCCACGGCCCGCGCCATCGCGATCAACACATGCGCGTAATCCCGACATACCCCCGCGCGATTGGCAAAACTTTCGGTCGCCGTCGTTGAGGCGTTGCTGGCACCATTGTCATAGCTGAAATGCCCTTTGATCCAGTCCGATATCGCCGCAATCAGGCTGCCGCCTGACACTTGCCCAAACTGACCCGGCACAAAATCAAGAAACGCTTCGGGATGGCAATAGCGGGATGGCATCAGGAACTTGGTGACATCACTTGGGATCAAGGGCAAAGGCGTGGGTGCATAAGCCTTGGGGCTGCCCTGAGGGCGCTCCACGCGAACGCGCGTGAAGTAGCTGCATTCAAACTTGTCCTCAACCGCGATCCACCGCCTGTGGCCAAGATGTTCCTCTCCCTCAATGACACGCATGTCGCCATTTGGCAGGATCGTCAGGTCGGTCTCTGAACACGCCTGCGTGTCGTCCTCCACGGCTTCGATTTGCAACAAAAGATCACAAGGGGACGCCGCGGAATAGAGCAAATTTGTCTGGATCGAGAACAGCAAGATAGGCCCAACTTCCACTAAACCACAAGAAGCCGACCCTCGCATTCGCATCATGGATTGTCGATACGGAATTGGGGCGTGGGTTTGGATGCGCGCACCGGCAAAAGGCCCCTTTGTGCATCACGAAAAACAGCAGCCCCCTATTGCCCAAACGACAAAACCGCAGGCCGCAAATGGCTGTATACTATAGTCGGCGTCCATAAATGGCCCAAATTCGGTGATAGTTTCAACAAGATGGATAGGCAGATGGAAGCAATCCAAATATCCGGCATATGCACATTAATGGATCAGACAGGTGGACAACTAGTTGATAGATTTCGCATATAATCCACTTTCGGATTTTGCTTGGGCGAACAAGCGGCTTGCCTGGCAAAGGCAGGTTACGTTCGCGGCCGGGACAATTCTGGTCGCGCTAAACCAAAGCGCGGCAATGGCGCTTGCCTGCTACAGCATTTGCTTGCTTGCGGAATATCATGAGATGCGTCTGTGCCGCAAAGTTCTTGAACAAACGCGCAGGGATGCCCGCAAAGCCGCTGCGCTCACCGCTCAGCTTACCTTAAGCGGAATGCTTGGGGCGGGGGCCATCGTCTTTTACGTCAGCCTGGTCGCCATTTCTGAAGGACCATCAATCCATATCGGACCCCATTTCTTTCTTCTGATGGCTTCGCTTTATACGGCCATGAACACCTGTCAGTTGCCGCAAGTGATGATCGCGCGCTTGCTGGTTTTTTCCGCCGGATTTCTGTTTATTCCGCTTTACGACCTGGTGGTCATATGGCCGCAGCAGCCCTCTACCCTTTGGACGCAATTGGGAACGTCGGTGTTTGTGCTTTATTTCGTCGCCGAATGCGCCAAGAAATTCGCCTCGCATTACCAGGCGGTTCAAACCAAAATGGAAGATCTGCGGGTGGAGCGCGACAAGCTTGCCGAAGCGTTTGAGGTGCAGTCGCAGTTTGTTTCCACCGCCAGCCACGAGTTGCGCACACCGCTGACCTCAATCCTGGCATCGCTTGACCTGATCACCGATGGCCGGGCCTGTCAGACCATGCCAGACGTTCTTCGGATCGCAAAAATCGGCCAGAAAAACGGCGTCAGGTTGGCAACGCTGATCAACGAATTGTTGAATTTCCAAAAGCTTAACTCCAAAGGGATGGAGTTTCGATTGCACAGGTTGGATCTGCGCGATCTGGTGCGCGAAGCCGCCCAAGTCAATCGGATGCTTGGCAAATCAAAGAACATTACGTTTGAGGTTAAGCTGCCGGAAACCCCGGTGGACGTCATGGGCGACAACGACCGATTGCTACAGGTGATGACGAATGTGCTGTCAAACGCGGTCAAGTTTTCCCATCCCGGTGGCGTGGTTGAGATTGCCGCCGAACAAGACGGTCCAAAAGGCCGAATTTCGGTGCGCGATCACGGCATCGGCATTCCAGAAGACGCGCGCGATTTGGTTTTTGCACCGTTCGCCCAGGTTGACGGCTCGGATAAGCGGGTTTTTGATGGCACCGGTCTGGGGATGAGCATTTCCCAGCGGATCATGGACGGTCACGACGGAACAATCGACTTTTGCAGCACGTTTGGAAAAGGAACGGTTTTCACGATCGAACTCGATCTGACCGAGGTGGCGGAAGTTGCAGAAGTGCACGCGGATGATCTTGCGGCAATGCCAGCTGGAATGCTTCCGATGCCAACGGCGGGCTAAGAAATGCCAAGCTGTCGTCTTGTCTTGGGACCCTGACTGGCCTGTCATCTGACGAAATTGAATTGATGGTCGATTGGTGCCTGTGCAGGTTTTTCCGAACAGGAACCGCCTGGATGGGCATAGGCTAGCAGCGACTTCCCTTGCCGTGTTCCTGTGACGTCCAATCTTTTCGCAACTTTGCCCGACAACTTTGCCCAATAACTTTGCCCGGCCCGGAGCTTGATATGTCCGTCGTCGTATAAAATGGAACATCAGAGCGGTTTGAGTTTTGGAGACTCTGGTTCGTTTGCGTGATGGATTATGCAGCTTGTTTTTGATGTTGCAAGCGGCGCAGTTGGGAGTATCCGAGAGTCTGTGTATGGGGTTTAGGGACACGTCTAGAGAAGTAGTAGGTGCTTCCCTTGAGCTTAAGATACGAGCAACTTTTGTGGACCATGTGGTGGCTTCCTGCATTAGACGACAATGAAT
>CAYXXQ010000158.1:0-7912 GCA_964469075.1 uncultured Rhodobacter sp. | reverse complement strand
TAAAAGACGGCAGCAATGTGCTGCTGCTTGACGAACCAACCAACGATCTGGACGTCGAAACCCTGCGCGCCCTCGAAGACGCCCTGGTCGATTTCGCCGGTTGCGCCGTCGTCATCTCCCACGACCGGTTTTTCCTTGACCGCATCTGCACCCATATCCTGGCCTTTGAAGGCGACAGCCATGTGGAATGGTTTGAGGGTAACTTCGAGGACTACGAAGAAGACAAAGTCCGCCGCCTGGGAGCAGACGCGCTGGAACCGAAGCGGGTGAAGTACAAGAAGTTTACGCGGTAGAGCTATTCTTTAGTCTTACTTTTCAATATTTTTAAGTCGCGATACCGGACTTGATCGCTAGGGAACTCTTCAACAATATGGGCAATCTTAGCTGAATCTACTTTTTCGATGATCTCTGTGGCTGCGTATTCAAGTGCTGCCACGGCATCGTTGTCGGGTAAAATGGTCAACAACTCTTTACCAACCCGCGTAATCGGAATTAGGCTCAATCTAATTGGATTTTTGGTTTCGCAAATCAACAAGAGATCGCCATTCCGGAACATCGCCACCCCGTTTTCGTTCGGTGTCAGATTTAGGTTGATGTTACCAGCGGCATCTTGCAACAAGCCCATTTCTTCAAGAAACATCAACTCTTGAAGTTCTTTGCCTTTTAATTCGTTCGGTCGAGGCAAGTATCCACTTGGCAGTCGATTTTTCATTCGTCTTTGAAACAATTCGGCGGTTTTTGCGTCCAATTCCGAAAGAAACCTCATTGTAGAGAGCGAATACGCTCTCGGCTTTCTGATTTCCCCCGCCAATACTCTCGCCCATAAATCTTGCATCTTCCCGCTAGATGCTTTTTCGGCATATTCTTCAAAATAGTTCAGCCAGTCATCTTCGATTGAAGAGCTTGATTTGTCCTGCTCACCGGTCTCAGTTCCTAGCTTTTCCAGTGCCTTGGTTACCACAGCATTTTTATTTGAGTGCATGCGTATCTGTTTCTGGGTCAGTTGATCGGATACGAGTTGACGGTATTCTTCATTCGACAGGATGACCCCAATCTCAGATGCTGTATCTATATCATCTTTTTGCATTTTCCTGACACCATTTAGCCAACTCTCTAAGTATGCATTCGGAATATCAACCAAGTTTCCTACTAATCGATCAACTGCCGCAACAGCGCGGCTTTTTATGCTTCCTGATAGCCCGTTTTCATCAAGTTTACCTGAGATAGAAATCTCATTTCCTAAGTGATCGTCATTTGTCATTTGGCACATCAAAATTCAGTTCTAATAACAGAAAGGGAGTGTACGCATTTTCTGAGATTTAGCAAATTCCGTAGACACTCCCCGCGACACCAAGCCACTGGTAAAGCCCCAGAAACCCTGCCAACCTACCGCGCAAAAGGATATCCTGATGCGCACGCGGCCTGATGTTGTCACCACCCTCACCCTTCAAACCGGTACGGTTGAATTGGACGAAGCTGGCTACCTGCGCGACCCCGACAAATGGACAAAAGCCTTTGCCGAACATGTCGCCGCCCAGGAAAACCTGGACCTGACGCCGCTCCACTGGGAGGTGATAACCTTCATGCGCGCCTATCTGGACGACCACGGCATCGCCGCTGACAGCCGCTTTGTCATCAAGCATATCGCCGCCCATGAAGGCCTTGATAAAACCATCGCCCGCCGTCGGCTGTTTGAGCTGTTTCCCTACGGTTACGTCAAACAGGCCTGCAAAATATCCGGCATGAAACAGCCCCGCGCCTGGAGCACGGGTTAACCAACGCGCCCGTAAATCTGCACGAAATTGCGCAAAATCCGCTCCGGCATATGCACGTCCGCCGCACGGCACATCGCGATCAGATCATCCGCCGCCTCGGGCGGGAAATAGCCGCGATCCTTGTAAATCCTGATCCTGACTTCAAACCCGTCGCTGTCAGCCTCAGGATGAAACTGGGTCGCGTAAACATTCTGGCCAAAACGGATCATCTGATACGGACAACTGGCCGACGACATCAGATGCGCGCAGCCTTCCGGCAAGTCTTGCACGGCTTCTTTATGGCCGACAAATGCTTCAAACCGCGCGGGCAATCCGGCCAGCATCGCGTCATCTTCGGCGTTCAAGACCTGGCATTCAACCGCGCCAACATCCTCAGAATACTTGTCTTTGCTGACCACCCCGCCCAAGTGATGCGCTAGAATGCCGATGCCATAACAACAGCCCAGAAACGGAAAATCCCGCGCGATGATTTCCGGCATCATGCCCAGAACCGCCGTCTCGATCTGCTTTTCCACCGGGGTTTTCTTGTCTTCCGGGTCACTGACACAGCCCGGCCCGCCGCCGACAATCACGCCGGAATAATCGTCCAGCGACAGGTCCGCAGGGATCGCTTGCTGATCCAGCCGGATGCGATGGGTGTCCGCCGCCGTCAGCCCGGCCTTGGCCAGGACCGCCTGATATTCGTCATCCGACGCCGCCGTTTCAGGCCGCAATTGCAGGATCAGAAATGGTTTCATAAGGCCCCCTTTTGGCCTGTCACATGCCGCGTGCCGCAGGCCGGGTCAACCGCCGTTTCATACGACGCGCACGCGGGCCAGCCCGTCTGCATCGGTGACCGAACAACAGATGCTCGACAAGCTGCGCGGCTGGTCATACGGCCAGGGCTGGCCGCGATGCAGGGTCGCGCGCTCATCCCAAATCAGCACATCGCCAACTTGCCAGTTATGCGAATAGACATAGTCAGGCCGGGTGCAAAACGCGATGACCGCCTCGATCAGATCGCGGCCCTGTTCCAGCCCCATGCCCTCAACTGCGAAGGAATGTGACGCGATATAAAGCGCCTCGTCCCCGGTCACCGGGTTGGGCCAGACCGCCCGCCAGGGCCGGTCAGGCCAGCGCGACATCTCGTCCTGCGCCGCCAGCTCAGCCGAGATTTTACGCCGTGAATTGGACAAGCGGTTCCAGATAATCTCGCCCTGCAATGGCGCCTTCAACTCCGCCGGCATATCCGCCCAGGCGGCGCGGGTCGTGGCCAGTTCGGTCTGGCCACCATCCTTGGGCACGACCTTGGCCGTCAGCAAATTCACCAGCGCCGGGATCGGCAAAAAAGTTGAATCCGTATGCCACAGCATGTTGGCCTGAAGGTTCAGCAGATGCAGGCTTTCGACATCCAGAACCGCGCCATCCTCGGTTTCATTTGACACCGGCGACACCTTGAACGCCACATCCCGCCCAGCCGCCATTGCCGGGCGGTTTTCCAACGGGCCGAACAGTTCGGCCAGACGAGTGTGATCGGCGTCACTGATCGACTGGCGCGGAAACAGCAGGGCGGAATGGGTTTCAAACGCAGCGCGAATGTCCGGATAAAGGTGATCGCGCGTCACATCGCGCAGATCGACATCCTTGACCACCAGACCAAATCGCGGATGCAAAGGGTCAGTATTCAGCGTGCTTGCCATGTCATTTCCCCGGTCAAAACCGGTCCTCAGACCGAGTTTACAAGATGATCAGACGATACCCCACTAAGCGCCTGAAACAATCCATTTGTGTTCACAACGCCGAATTTTTTCAGCAGTTTGGCGCGATAAACCTCGACCGTGCGATAAGATAAATCCAGTTTCAGCGCGATCTCTTTGCTGGTCTTGCCTTCGCCCAACAGCGACACAATCTCGCGTTCGCGCCGCGTTAGGGGCTGGTAAGGGCGAATTTCGCTGAGGTCGGCAAAACTCCAGACCGCGCGCATCAAGGGCTGATCCGGGGTGAAAGAATGGCCGCGCACCCGGCACCAGAACAGGCTGCCACCCTTGCGGGCCATGATCCGTTCATCCCAATAGGTGTTGGTTTCCTGAAGCTCCCGAATACCCCGGTCGCGGATGTTAACAAACTCTTCATCTGTCGGGTAAAGCACTGCAAACAAACAGTCTTTCAGCTCTGCCGGGGCGTAACCAAACATCGCTGCAAAGGCCTGGTTGCAATCGCGGATCACCCGGTTTTCGGTCACAACCAAGCCAACCGGCGCAAACTGATAGGCCAGGTCAGCGAATGTCCCGTCGCGGTAGCAATCGTCTATACGTATTTCTACGATCTTGTTTCCAGACCCGTTTTTTGGAAAGATTTCCCTACTCGATAAGCTAATCGACCGACCCGTCTTAGGCAATCCTTTGGCGCGTTGTCATTTTGGGAGGAACAGAAATGAAATCAGTTTTTAAACTGATCGGCACGGCTGTTGTCGGCCTTGCGCTTTCCGGCGCGGCCTATGCAGCGGACCCGATCAAGATCGCCCTGGTGCACGGCATCTCGGGCTCCACCTTCGAGGTGTTTTCAAAGCAGACCCATACCGGGTTTGAGATGGGCCTGGAATACGCAACAAACGGCACGATGATGATCAAAGGCCGCCCGATTGAGATCATCAAGAAAGACACCCAGTTCAAACCAGACGTCGCCCGCGCCGTCCTGGCCGAGGCTTATGGCGACGATGATGTGCTGATCGCCCTTGGCGGCACCAGCTCCGGCGTCACCAAAGGCATGCTGCCTATTGCCGAGGAATATGAGCGCATCCTGCTGGTCGAACCCGCCGTTGCCGACAGTCTGACCGGCCCCGATAGCAACCGCTACGTCTTCAAAACTTCGCGCAACAGCTCGATGGATATGCAGGCCCAGGCGCTGGCGCTGAAACCGGACGAAAACCTCTACGTCGCAACATTGGCCGAGGACTACGCCTTCGGCCAAGACGGCATCAAGGCGTTCAAGGCAGCGCTTGAAGGCTCAGGCGCGACCATCGTTACCGAAGAATACGTACCGCTAAAAACCACCGATTTCACCGCCGCAACCGAACGCATGTTCAACGCGCTGAAAGACAAGCCGGGGCGCAAGGTTATCCTGATCTATGTCGCTGGTGGCGGCGATCCGATGGGCAAGATCCAGGCAATGGATCCCAGCCGCTATGGCATCGAAATCTCGACTGGCGGGCATATCCTGCCGGTTCTGCCGACCTATAAGCGGGTGCCGGGCATGGAAGGCGCGGTTTACTACTATTACGAAGCGTATGATAACGACATCAACACGTGGCTGGTGGACGAGCATCAGAAGCGCTTCGGCTCGCCGCCTGATTTCTTCACCGCAGGTGGCATGGCAGCTGCTTTGGCCATCGTCAAAGCGCTGGAAACCGCAGAAACGATCGACACCGAAGGCCTGATCGCCGCGATGGAAGGCATGACCTGGGACACCCCCAAAGGCCCGATGACCTTCCGCCCTGAGGATCACCAAGCGCTGCAAACGATGGTGCATTTCAAGGTTCGTGTCGACGACGCGGTTGACTGGGCGATCCTTGACAAGGTGCGCATCATCCAGGCCGACGAAATGGACATCCCGATTGGCCGCAATAACTAAGCCAACAATCGCCCCGGTCCGCCACACAGGGCCGGGGCATCCCAACACCCCCGAAAAACACGCGGATATCGCCATGACCCAGCCTTCGCTGATCACCGAAGACCTGACCATCCGCTTTGGCGGCCATGTCGCCGTCAACCGCGTCTCCTGCGAATTTCGCCCAGGTGAACTGACCGTGATCGTCGGCCCGAACGGGGCTGGCAAGACCACCTATTTCAATCTGATTTCCGGCCAGTTGACCGCCAGCGAAGGCCGCGTCGTCAAGGATGGGGTCAACCTGACCCGCCTGTCGCCCTCAGCCCGGGCGCGTCACGGCATTGGCCGCGCGTTTCAACTGACAAATCTGTTTCCGCAACTCAGCGTGCTGGAAAATATCCGCCTGGCGGTGCAAGCCCATTCCGGCGATGGCTGGCGCGTGTTCAAACCCGTCGTCGCCCTAAGTGAACTGACGGCCCGCGCCGAACGCTATCTGGAAGCCGCCCGCCTGACGACCGTCGCGCATCTGCCCGCCGCCGCCCTGCCGCATGGCGATCAGCGCAAGCTGGAAGTCGCGCTTTTGATGGCGATGGAGCCTGACATCTACATGTTTGACGAACCCACCGCCGGCATGTCGCTGGACCACGCCCCCGATGTTCTGGACCTGATCGCCGAGATCAAGCACGACAAATCCAAAACCGTGCTGCTGGTCGAACATAAAATGGATGTGGTGCGCGCATTGGCCGACCGCATCATCGTTTTGCATAACGGCGAATTGCTGGCCGATGGACCACCCGACGAGGTGATGGAAAGCCAGATCGTGCGCGATGTCTACCTTGGCAAATCCCGGACCGTCGCATGAGCCTGCTGTCAATCACCGCGATGAAAACCAATATCGGCCAATATGCCGTCTTGCATGACATCACGCTTGAAGTCCCCGAAGGCGGCGTTTTCGTGCTGCTGGGCCGCAATGGTGCCGGCAAGACGACCACCCTGCGCTCCATCATGGGATTGTGGAAACCCTCACCGGGATCGGTTCGGTTTCGCGGTCAGGACATCACCGGCCTCCACACCGCCGATATCGCACGCCTTGGCATCGCTTTCGTGCCGGAAAACATGGGCATTTTCGGCGGCCTGACGGTCGAGGAAAACCTTGTCCTCGCCACCGCCAAAGGCAAGTTCGACCCGGTCCGGCTGGCCCGCGTAACCACGTTATTCCCCGCCCTTGAACAGTTCTGGACCAAACAGGCCTGGTCGCTGTCCGGCGGGCAAAAACAAATGCTGGCCGTCGCCCGCGCCATAATCGAGCCGCGCGATCTGATCCTGATCGACGAGCCAACCAAAGGCCTGGCCCCGTCGATCATCGACGCGATGGCCGACGCCTTTGCCGACATCGCCAAGACCACCACCATCCTGCTGGTCGAACAGAACTTCGAATTCGCCAAACGCCTTGGCCGCGATATGGCAGTGATCGACAACGGGCGCATTGCGCATCAGGGCACGATGGCTGACTTTGCAAAAGACAAACCCCTTCAGGACCGGCTGCTAAGCCTGTCGGCATGAGGACACGCCCATGAACAACCTGACCAAAATCATCACGCGTTTCGGCGGCGTCAACCTGTTGCCCGTCGCGGTGGCGGCGGTGGCCTTTGTGCTGATCGGCGCACCCTCATCCTGGGTCACACTGACAGTTGCCGGGCTGGCAATGGGGATGATGATCTTTCTGATGGCCTCGGGCCTGTCGCTGGTGTTCGGGCTGATGGATGTGATGAATTTCGGCCATTCCGCCTTTGTCAGCTTCGGCGCGTTTGTCGCCGCCAGTGTGCTTAGCTGGCTGGGCGGATGGCTGGGGGCGGACAGTATCCTCTTGAACGTACTGGCCCTGTTTCTGGCGATATCCGCCGCCGTCCTGTTTGGCCTGATCGCTGGCTGGTTCTTTGAAACCGTCATTATCAGGCCGGTCTACAAGGACCATTTGCGCCAGATCCTGATCACGATGGGTGCCTTGATTGTCGCTGAACAAATGATCCTGGCGCTGTGGGGCGGCACCCCGATGTCGGTGCCGCGCCCACAATTCCTGGAAGGCGCGATCATCCTTGGCGATGTCTCGATCGAAGTTTATCGCATCTTCGCCTTCTCGCTGGGCCTCGCCGTCTATATCGGCCTTTACCTTGTGTTGAACCGCACCCGCATCGGTCTTTTGATCCGCGCCGGGGTCGAAAACCGCGAGATGGTCGAAAGCCTGGGCTTTCGCATCGACCGGTTGTTTATCGGCGTGTTCATGCTTGGCTCAGCCCTCGCGGCAATGGGTGGGGCGATGTGGGCGGGCTATGAAACCCTGATTTCCCCCTCGCTGGGCGGGGAACTGATGATCATCGTGTTCATCGTCGTCATTATCGGCGGGCTTGGGTCAATCGAAGGCACGCTGTTAGGCGCGATCCTGGTCGGGTTGATGGGCAATTATGTAGGCTTTCTGGCCCCGAAAATGGCGCTGGCCTCCAACATGATCCTGATGATGGCAATCCTGCTGTGGCGGCCAAGCGGCCTGCGCC
>CAYXXQ010000157.1:0-7925 GCA_964469075.1 uncultured Rhodobacter sp. | reverse complement strand
TGCATCTGGGGCCGCAGCGCCTGGATTTTGATCGCAGGCCTTGGGCTTTACGCCGCCCTTGCACATGCGACCGCCCTTCAACGCACCCTGCGCGCGGGACGGTTCCTGCGTAGCCTCGACGCCAAGGGCAACAAAACGCGCTAGACGGTTTTATCTGGGGTCAGGCTTGGTTTTTGCCAATCGGGCTGGGCGATCTGCTGGTCTTCAGTGATCCGCCCGGCATCCATTTTCACCAGATGGCTGCATTTTGAGAAGTTGACCTCGTCATGGGTGACGGCAATCAGCATGTCATGATGACGCGCCATATGCGGGATCAGCTCAGCATAGAAATAGGCGCGGCTGGCGGGATCTTGATCGGCAGTAAACTCGTCCAATACCATGACCGCGTTTTGCTCGGACAAGGCAACCGCCAGCGCCAATCGCCGCCTCTGCCCTGTCGACAAGGCAAGGGACGAAAACGCGCGGTCTTCAAGCCCCACCCGGTCATTGATCCGCAACCGTTTGATGTTGTCTTCAAGGGCAGAAAGGTTCTCCGCCCCAAAGCCGTAAGCCTTGTCAAACAGGTGAAACTGGCTGAGAACGGTGCTGAACAGCGCCCGGTAATCGGTGACATTGTCAGGGGTGACCGGCACTCCATCCAGCAATATCTGCCCCGAGTCAGGGTAACGCAAACCGCACAGCAGGGTCAGAAACGTGGTCTTGCCCGCGCCGTTCCCACCGGTGATAAACACCACTTCGCCCGCGCGCAGCGTCAGATTGATCGGCCCGAACCGAAAGCTGTCCTTCTTGCCCGTGAGCTGCGCGGCGTCGTCTTCAATATCAACGCAGACATCGCGAAACTCGATGCTGCTGAAGGCGGGTGCTGAGGTCTTTTTGGCCGATATCGGCGCTTCTTCGCGATCCGGGGTCAGGGCTGCGACAACCCGGCTGATCCGCTGTTGTGAAGAAATCGCGCGGGACAATTGCGGCAAAGCGGCGAAGATTTGTTCAATCGGGCCATAGGTCAGCAACACCACCGTCAGCACCTGAAACATCGCCGCTGCATCGCCGTGGATCAGCGGCAGAAACACCACATTGGCGCTGATCAACAAGATCAAAGCAGCTTCAGAAAACCCCTGGCTGACGCTGAAATACCGCTCGGCCTGGACGTCCTGCTTGCGGATTTCGTCAACGGTTTCAACGATATCGGCCTCAAGCTCCACCCGGCGCTTGTTATGCAGCCGCAGTTCGGTCCAGCCGCTTAGCATATCGGTGACCCGGTTAAAAAACCGCGCCGTTTGGGTGTTGGCCTGCGATACAAGTGCGCGCGCCGGAATGTCGGCGATGATATAGCCGACAACTCCGATACCCACGGCTGCGATGGTGGTAAAGCCTGTGAACCAGGACACGTAAAACAGGTACGGAATGCAGAAAGCCAGCAGCAGGATCGCCTGCAAAGCCTGGATCAGGTTGATCGCGACTTGCGACACAACCGTGATTTCATTGGTCAGGGCGGTGTAAACGCTGCCCTTATCGCGCTTTAACAAAAACGAAACATCCGCAGACAAAACCCCCCGGCTAAGGGCCAGGCGCATGTCGCGTTGCAGGCTTTTGACGATGGTGTGATTTCTGATCCGGGTCAGATGCGCAAACAAAATGGTTGCCGCCGCACTGGCCGCCAGCATCAACACGGGCACCAGTTCAGTGGTCAAGGTGCGGGCCGTTTCGTTGATCGAAAAAATCAGCCCGGCGCGCCCGAAACTGGACAGCACCGCATATATCAACAGCGGATCTTTCAGCAGACCGGCATCCAGCAGCAGAAACTTCAGTAGCGCACGCATCCGTTGCCACTGGCTGTGGCTGGGCTCAAGCTTGTAAAGCTGGGTCTCGGTTGGTGCCAGTCTTGCAGGTTTTGGCATCAATCTCTCCGACAATTGCGCGTCTGTGGGCATAATCCAGACCGCCCCAAATCGCCAGAGGGGATCATCGCTGACCCCCGGATTGCGTGGTATCAGCGGCGATCTGTGACAGATCGGAAAACAACCGGTCCATGAAATCCTGATTTGCCAGCCCAACCGGGATCGCCGGCAGGATACGCACTTCGATCACGCCCGGCATGAAGAACGGGAACTTGGGTAAAACATAGTCGCCGGAATTTACAGTCACCGGCACAACCGGGCATTTCAGCGTCCGGTAAAGGATCAGAACCCCGGTCTTGATCGGATCGGCGGCGTCTTGACTGCGCGTGCCGGTCGGAAAGATCAGCACGTTGCGTCCCTGCCGACTGTGCTTTCTGGCCTGATGAAAACTGGCCATGATACTGTCAGCAGACCCACCTCGATCCAGCATGATCTGGCCATTGGCCCGCATCACGCTGCCAAGGATCGGGATGGCAAACAGCTCCTTCTTGGCGATCATCGCGGGGTTGTTCAGCAGCAGATGGAAAAACAACGTCTCCCAAGCCGATTGATGGGCAGAGGCGATCAGCACCGGCGTTTCCGGCAGGTTTTCCTGCCCGGTCACCCGATAGCTGAGCCCGCAGATCACGCGCAACAAAAAGGCGTGCATCCGGTAAAACGCTTCGAGAAACGGCCGGCCATATTTGAATGGCACCAGAACCAGTGGAAAACACAGCAGAAACGGCACAGAAAGCACAGCTGCAACCGCCAGGTAAATTGCGTTGCGCCCCCGCGTCAGGGGTGGAATAACCCTTGGTGTCGACATAGAATGAGAAGCAACTTATTCAGGTCTGTTGGAACCCTTTTGTAATATGGGAACCATCCGGCAGAGGAAAGATCGTAATGACGGACAAATCAATTTCTGATGAAACCCTGGTAAAGGAACTGGCGCAACTTGTGGCCCGCGAAGGCATGGTTGAGGTCGAAAATCTGGATCGTGACGCCAAATTGGCCGATCTTGATATCATTTCCGCTGACTTCATCATGATCCTGATGGCTATCGAAGAAGAATATGGCGCTTATATCTCGGTTGACAGTGATCTGTCGAAAATGGAAACCGTCGGCGACCTGATGGATATTGCGGTCGCCAAGATCAACGAACATCGCAAGGCAAACCCCGCGTGAGGCGTGTCGTTATCACCGGTATGGGGGCTGTCTCGTCCGCGGGACTGGGCGCAAAGGCCCTTTGGGAAGCCTGCAAATCCGGCACAAGCTGCGTGCGCGAAGTCACCTTCCCGGAAATCCCCAATCAAAAGGTCAAATACGGCGCCGACCTGCGCGTCGAGGATCTGGAAGGCCTGATCAAACCCGCCGAGGCGCGGTTTCAGGACCGGATCGCGATCATTTCCCGCGCGGCGGGACGCGAGGCCACGGAACAGGCCGGTTGGACCGAAGACGATTTTAATGATCGCTGCGGTGTTATCCTGGGCTCTGGCTTTGGCGGGGCGCAGACGCTTGATAACAACTACATGACGTTTGGCAAAGACCCGACGCTGCGGCTTGATCCGATTGCCATTCCCAAGATCATGGCCAATGCGTCGGCCTCGTGGCTGGCAATGGAATTTGGCATTACCGGCCCGACCTACTGCATTTCAACCGCCTGTTCTTCCGCCGGGCAATCCATCGGCATGGCAAAGCAGATGATCGAAGCGGGGATCATTGATCGCTGCCTGGCGGGCGGGGCCGAGGCCTGTCTAGTCCCAGGCACGTTTCGCGCCTGGGAGTTGTTGCGGGTGATGACGCCGACCCTGTGCCGGCCGTTTTCAAAGAACCGCAACGGTATGGTGCTGGGTGAAGGGGCAGGCGTTTTGACCCTTGAAACCTACGAGTCTGCTATCGCGCGCGGCGCACCGATCCTCGCGGAAATCGCGGGCTATGGCTCCAGCAGCGACGCGGGCGATCTGTTGCGCCCAAACGTCAAAGGTGCTGCAAGTGCGATGCAAAAGGCGCTGGCGCAGTCTGGCTTTCGGGCGCAACAGGTCGGCTATGTCAACGCGCATGGGACCGGCACCGTGGCCAATGACTTGACCGAGGCGCAGGCGATCCGCGACACCCTCGGCACCGCCGCTGAGGCCTGTTTTGTTTCGTCAACCAAGCCGATCCACGGTCACGGTCTGGGCGCGGCAGGTGTGCTGGAACTGATCCCAACGGTGTTTGCGCTGAACGAACAGATCGCCCCGCCAACGATCAATTATGAAGAGTATGACCCAGCCGTCGGGTTTGACCCAGTCAGCAACAAAGCCAAGCCGATGGAAACGATCGCCTGCATGTCCAACTCCTTCGCCTTTGGCGGTATCAACGCGTCCTTGCTGATCTCAAAACCGCAATGATGATGCCTGGCTGCAATGGTTGATCTGGCCCTGACGGCCGACCTGACAGCATCGGCCTGCACTGATCTGGCCGATCTTCTGGCGGGTCTTGTCCCCGCAGCGTTGCCCTCATCAACACCTTTGATCGCCCCGGTTTTGCTGATGGCGGATGCCGCGAAAAAGGCGGGCAAGCCGATGCTGGACGTGATGCCTGTCGCCGATGGCCAGGGCATGACGCTGCATGAATATCAGGCCTTCCGCATGGCGCGGCCGCTGATTTCTGGCCAGTCCTATAACTTGGCGATTGCCCATCAGCCCGAAACCAAACCCGGTGCTGCCTTTGGCTTTGAAAGCAAGATCGCCGATCAATCGGGTGCGATGTTTGGCGAAACCCAAACCACCCTGCGGCGTCTTTCGGTGGCGGATATCCACCGTTTGCAAGGCTCGGCCCTGCCGCGCGCAGTGGCTGAAGGCGGCGCAGTTTGGCTGACATCCAAGGCTTTCCATCAGGCGGCGGTTGATCGCTATCTAAACCTGTCTGGCGATATCAACCCGATCCACAGCGACGCAGCACAGGCCCGCGCGCAGGGTCTGGCTGGCGTAATCGTGCCCGGCATGCTGATCATCGGCTTGCTTGAAAACGTGGTCAGCACCTTGTTTCCTGCACATGTCTGCCCGGATATGCGGGTGCGGTTCATGGCCGCCATTGGCATTGATGAAACCGTGCGCTTTGCCGCGCTGGATCGCGGCGTGGCGCAACAGCCCGACCAGCGGCGGGCGCGGGTTTTCGCGGTGCGCGAAGACGATACCATCGCGTTCATTGCCGATCTTATTTTGACCGAACCCGTTGACTGATAAAGGCATTTTGAATTCATGAAATACCCGGCCCTGTCCATTTTCCCGGAGATCAGGCGCGATCTGGTGATTTTCTTTACCATCGCCGTGGCCTGTTACCTGCTTGCGGTGATCTATGGCGTCACTTATTTCCACCCCGATCAGCATTTCCAAACCCTTGAATGGGCGGATTTCAAACGCACCGGCGCCAGCGAAGAAGCCCTTCCCTGGGAGTATGAGCGCGCCATCCGCCCCTGGCTGCAACCCTATCTTTATGTCGGCATCCTGAACCTGGCCGAGGCCTTGGGCATCACCAATCCTTTCCATCAGGATCAGGTCATCCGCCTGATCACCGCAGGCTTTGGCGCAAGTTCTTTGATCCTGTTTGCCGGCACTATCGCCTGGTGGCTACCGCTGAAAGGCCAGCGCCGCTTGCTGATAGCGGGCCTCGCGCTGACCGCCTTGTTTCCGCATGTTATGACGCGCACATCGGGCGAAACCCTGTCGAGCATTTTCATGATGTACGCCTTTGCCGCCCTGTTCCTGCTGCGCAAAAATCCCGAGCCGGTGGTTGCCTCAGACAAAGGCCAGACCTTGCCGTTCACGGGCCGGATGAATTTCTCAACGCTGGGTCTGATCCTCAGCGGTGCGGCCATCGCCATCGCGTTTCAGTTTCGTTATCAAAGCGGGCCGGTCTTTGTGATCGTCGCACTTTGGATGCTGATCGCCGCCAAAACCCCGCTGCGTCAGATGCTGTTATTTGTTGCCACGATCCTGATCGTCACAGCGCTTGGCGTGTTGGTGGACACGGTCGGCTATGGCCGGTTTGAACTGGCGCCTTACAACTATGTTGTTGCGAATATCTTTGACGGTATTGCCAAGATGTTCGGCACGTCGCCCTGGTATTTCTACTTTGTTAAACTGTCCTCAAACCCCGTTGGGGGCGCGCTGGTGGTCAGTATGGTGCTTTACGCCGTCAGGTTTCCGCGCAATCTGCTGGCCCTGTTCGTGGTGGCGTTTTTCGTGCAGCATTCGCTGATCGGTCACAAGGAAGCGCGGTTCATGTATCCGGTCATCCCCTTCGCAGTGGCGATGATCCCGTTTCTGTTTCCGGCCACCTGGTATCGCGACCACGGCAATCGCGTGGTGCTGTTTGGGCAAGGCAAGCTGGGGCTGGCAGCGGGGATCGTGGTTTTGGGGATCAACAGCGTCGGTATTTATACCGTGGTGTTTCCGTCGATCAAATCGCCGATCGTGTTGCAACGTTTCATCATCAACAACCTGCCGGACGACTTCACATACTACTCGCTTGGCGTGTCAGCCTACCGCGCGTTCAAGGACGCAATGGCCGACTATCCCCTGCGGATGGAGTTTTACGCCCCAAGCACCGTCACCCATCACGTTCTGCCTTCAATCGAGGCCCTTCAGACAGTGGCGCCGGGGCAGGATGTGATTTACCTGCATGGCCATACTTTGCTGCCGGACGATCCCGCATTTGACATCGTTCGGGGCAACTGCACGATGCTGTATCAGACCTATACCGCCGAGGCGGTCAAAGCTGACCCCGGCCTGCTAAAGCGGGATGACGCGATGCATTTCCAACTACTGCGCTGCCGGTTCTGACAGGGCCTACCGCCGCATGAAGTTCAGGCGCATCGTCGCCCCAAGCGCGATCTTGGTTTCGTTTTGCCCAACCATCGTGCCAAGCCCATTGCGGCCAACTGCGTTGGTGGCCTGCATATCCATCGTGAAACCCGACCGGGCCAAGCCATAGCGCAGGCCAGCGGCCCAGACCAACGGCTCGCCATTGCTGACGGGCGTGACCTCGGCGATCAGTTGCAGTTGCGGCAGGACAGCGTAATTGATGCCAAAGCCAACGCCGATTTTCCGCTGACTGCCAAAAGCCGCGACCTTGCGGTTAATCTGCAAGGCCAACCGTCCAGACCGGCACCCGGGTGATCGTCCCAGCACTTGAGATGGTGCTGCCCCCCGGCCCAATCGGCCCCACCGAAATAGAGCTGATTGCCGGTGCAAGCCCCAGGCCCGTTCGGGTTGGTCTGTTGGGTGCCAACCGTCAGGCGAAAGGTTCGCGCTGGCATCAGGTGCCCGGTCTCAAAGCTCTGCAACTGGTCCGGCGCAACCTCAAGCGGGAAGGGGGCGATGTCGGGCACAGTCATGTAAGGCTCGTTCACGCCATCTGCGACCATCGTATAAGGAAACCTTAACGAGGACTGGGCCTCAGCCATTGCGCCAAGACCACCCGGGCTAAGGGCAAAGCCCGCCGCGATCAAAGGTTTGATCAGGCCGGGCGGTTGATTCGGTTTTCTGTTTGTGTCGTCTGCATCGCCTGAAATTTCCCCAGCCTAAAAATATAGTCGGCCAATTAACTGTGTCTGGATTTGCCGCGAATCTTAGCGGGTCACATCCGGCAGGTCAGCGAAAAACGTGGCCTTGGCCGCAAAATCTGCCGGGTTATGCCGCATCGCCCCCAAGCTGGTGCGAAACCAGTGCGAAACACCAGTTCAGCCATTGTCGCCCCGCCGGGCTTTGATACCGGCCTGGTCAAACTGCCAATGCAAAACCGGGCGGATCATCGAATGCAGGCGCATCAGCCAGGTCATTTCCCAGCCCGGCGTGATCGCGAATTTGCCCCGGCCAATGCCGTCGTAAACCGACTTGGCGACGCCATCGGCAGTCCAGGTCTTGGCGGTGCCGGTGATCGCCTTGGTTTCAATCGGCTTGGTCTTGTTTTCTTCAAACAGTTGCGGCGTGTCGGTGTCTGGTGGATAGACGATCGACACCCCGACACCATCGCGCCGAAGCTCCCCGCGCAGGGATTCAGCCA
>CAYXXQ010000156.1:0-7928 GCA_964469075.1 uncultured Rhodobacter sp. | reverse complement strand
AAATCCGACAGAAACACAGCACGACTACCGCGTGGGAAAATCCGGTTCGGCGGCAAACCATAATCCGCATCGATCTGCCGCGCCCCAAGTTGCGCGACCAGCCGGTCGATCTGGGTCTGCCCGGCGCGCGGCGGATCGGCGTCTTCCATCAGGCCGACCCGCTCCCCGGCGCGTACCAACAGAATGGCCGCTGCCAGCCCGATCAGACTGGCCCGCGCCGATTTTGTCGGGCGGGATTTGTCGCCGGAAAACCCCATTGATTGCGCGCCATCAATCCAGAACAGCACCGATTGCGCCGCCTGCCATTCCTGCTGGCGAATGAAATGCGCGTCCGACCGGGCCGAGCGGCGCCAGTCAACGCTGCGCCAGGCATCGCCTTGAACCGCAGGGCGAAATTGCCAGAACTCTTCCCCAGAGCCGGCCTGCCGACGTCCATGCGTCCCCATCACGACCGATGCCGCAAGATGCTGTGCTTCGGCCAGCAAGGGCGGCAAAGCGGCAGCATGTTCATGCGCCGACTGCCGCAATCGCGGCCCGGCCTGATTGGAAGAAAGGGCGGTGGGGGGTGTCAAGCGGCCGCCTCGACCTTCAGCGCGTGATCGACCATTTCATCAATCACAGCCCCAAGATCAACGCCCTGCGCCCGGGCTGCAAAGCCAAGCGCCATGCGGTGGATCAGGACTGGGCGGGCAAGTTCGGCGACATCTTCGGCTGACGGCGCCAAACGCCCTTCAAGCAGTGCGCGCGCCCTGACGGCCAGCATCAACGCCTGCGCCGCACGCGGGCCTGGCCCCCAACTGACATATTCCTGCACATGGCTTGGGGCGTCGGGTTCATCCGGGCGACCTGCGCGCACCAGATCAAGGATCATGTCGACAACTGTATCGCCAACCGGCATCCGCCGGACCAGCGCCTGGGCCGCGACCAATTCCGCTGCCGAAAACACTTCGCTTGCCTGTGCTTCAGTTGCGCCTGTGGTGGCCAGAAGGATGTCGCGTTCGGTCTCGCGGTCAGGATAATCGACGTTGATCTGCAACAGGAACCGGTCAAGCTGCGCCTCCGGCAGGGGATAGGTGCCTTCCTGTTCGATCGGGTTCTGAGTGGCCAAAACGTGAAACGGCACCGAAAGCGGACGCTCCTGCCCGGCAATCGTGACTTCACGTTCCTGCATTGCCTGCAACAACGCCGACTGGGTGCGCGGGCTGGCGCGGTTGATCTCGTCCGCCATCAGAAGCTGACAGAAAATCGGCCCCTCGATAAAGCGAAACGCCCGGCTGCCATCGTCGGCGGTTTCCAAAACCTCAGACCCCAGAATATCCCCCGGCATCAGATCCGGCGTGAACTGCACCCGATTTGTGCTTAGGCCCATCACCACGCCCAACGTTTCGACAAGCCGGGTTTTCGCAAGTCCCGGCACGCCGACAAGCAAACCATGCCCGCCTGACAAAAGCGCGTTCAGCGCCAGATCGACAACTGCCGTCTGGCCGATGATCCGCTTGCCGATGCTTTGCTTGGCCGCAGACAGCTTGTCGCCAAGGGCTGCAATCGCCGCTACCAGATCTTCTTTCGCTTCTGCCATGACAATCGCCCTATCCGGTCTTATGTTGAAACTGGCCGCAAACCGTGGCCTGTGGTCTGTCTATATTAAACCCAACTCGCGCAGGTTAAACAAATGCCAAATCATACGGATGGACAAAAGATCGTGAGACCGGATGCCGATGGGCTGGCCCGGGCTGCTAAACAAGCCAGCAAAAAAGGCCCTCCGCCGGTGCATTTGTGGAACCCGCCGTTCTGCGGTGATCTGGATATGCGCATCGCGCGCGATGGCACCTGGTTTTACCTCGGCACGCCGATTGGGCGCAAACCGCTGGTGAAACTGTTCTCATCAATCATCCGCCGCGATGGTGATGACTATTTTCTGGTCACGCCGGTCGAAAAGGTTGGCATCATCGTTGACGACGCGCCGTTTGTGGCGGTGGATTTTGACGTTACCGGTACCGGCCAGGAACAGGTCATCACCTTCGTCACCAATGTTGACGATCACGCCAGCGCCGGCAGCGCCAACCCGATCCGGGTGACCCGCGATCCAGAAACCGGGGAGCCTGCGCCCTATATCCTGGTCCGCACCAATCTGGAGGCCCTGATCGACCGCAAAAGCTTTTACCGATTGGTTGAGCTTGGCACCCATCACAATATGGACGGGCAGGATTGGTTTGGTGTCTGGTCAGGGGGCGAATTCTTTCCGATGATCCCCTCAGACGATCTTGCCTGACAATGCCACGCTTTGCGGCGAACCTGTCGATGCTGTTTACCGAGGTCGCTTTCCTTGACAGGTTTCAGGCGGCGCGCCGAGCAGGGTTTCAGGCGGTCGAATTCCTGTTTCCCTATGATTTTTCGGCCCTCGATATCAAGGCAGCCCTGGATGACTGCGGCCTGCCGCTGGTTCTGTTCAACACGCCAGCCGGGGACTGGGCCAAAGGCGCACGTGGACACGCAGCCGTGCCCGGCATGTCGGACCAGTTTGCGGGCGATTTAGCGCTGGCGCTTGATTATGCCAGTGTTCTGCACCCTATGCACACTCATGTCATGGCGGGGGTTTCCCAGGGCGAGGACGCGCTGGCCTGTTTTCAAAGCAACTTGCGGCACGCAACCGAGACCGCCCCAGCGCAATGCTTTCTGATCGAACCGTTGAACCCGTTTGATATGCCAGGCTATTTTCTGGATGACTTCGCCCAGGCGAGGTCAGTGATCAAATCCGTTTCTGCGCCAAATCTGGGGTTGCAGTTTGATGCCTATCACGCCCAGCGCATCACCGGCGATGCTTTGGCCGCATGGCCAGAAAACCGATCCCTAAGCCGCCATATCCAGATCGCGGGTTCCCCGGGTCGCCATGATCCGCTGCCCTCGGAAATCGACTACCGACGGTTCTTCCGCCAGCTTGATATCGAAGGATATACGGGGTTTGTCAGCGGTGAATACCTGCCCCGGCACAGCACAGAAACCAGTCTGGCCTGGATGCAACCCGACAACTGACCGGGGTTTACCTATCGCTAAAACCTAATGCGCCTCGGCCCAGTTCAACCCCTGCCCGGCGTCCACCACCAGAGGCACGTCCAGCGCCACGGCGGGCATGGCGGCACCGGCCATCACCTCCCGCACGGCGGTGATGGTGGCATCAACCGCGCCCTCCGGCACCTCGAAAATCAATTCGTCATGCACCTGTAACAGCATCCGGGCCGGAAGATGCGCAATCGCTTTTGGCATCCGGATCATGGCCCGGCGGATCACGTCAGCAGCGGTGCCCTGGATCGGCGCATTGATCGCAGCGCGGCGGGAAAACCCGGCATGCGGGCCACGGGCGTTAATCTCGGGCGTGTGGATCTTGCGGCCAAACAGGGTCTGCACAAACCCGTGTTCCTTGGCAAAGGCCACCGTGTCATCCATATAGGTGCGAATGCCGGGGAAGCGTTCGAAATAAGTGTCGATAAAGGCCTGCGCCTCGGCCCTGGGGATGCGCAGATTGCGTGCCAAACCGAAACCTGAGATGCCGTAAATCACCCCGAAATTGATCGCCTTGGCCTTGCGGCGGATGTCCGGGGTCATCTCATCAAGCGGCACGTCAAACATCTGGCTGGCGGTCAGCGCGTGAATGTCGATCCCATCATAAAACGCCTGTTTCAGTTCAGGAATGTCGGCGATATGCGCCAATATCCGCAACTCGATCTGGCTGTAATCCAGCGAGACAAGCAGATTGCCGGGCTCAGCGACAAAGGCCTCGCGAATGCGGCGGCCTTCTTCGGTACGCACAGGGATATTTTGCAAATTCGGGTCGGTGCTGGCCAGCCGACCGGTCGACGCCCCTGAGATCACATACGAGGTATGCACCCGCCCGGTTTCAGGGTTGATATGTTCCTGCAACGCATCGGTATAGGTCGATTTCAGCTTGGACATCTGCCGCCAGTCAAGCACCCGTGCCGGCAGATCATGGCCTTCGGCGGCCAAGTCTTCCAAAACATCCGCACCAGTGGAATAAGCCCCGGTCTTGCCTTTCTTGCCGCCGGTTAACCCCATCTGATCAAACAGAATTTCCCCCAACTGCTTGGGGGAGCCGACATTGAAACTGCCGCCTGCCAGGTCATGGATCTCAGCCTCAAGGCCAGCCATTTTCTGCGCGAAATTGTTGGACATCCGGCTAAGATGATCGCGATCAACCTTGATGCCGTGCATTTCCATCGTCGCCAGCACCGGCACCAAAGGCCGTTCCATAGTTTCGTAAACCGTGGTGACCTGGGCGCGGTGCAATTGCGGCTTGAACTGTTGCCACAAACGCAAGGTGATATCCGCGTCCTCGGCGGCGTATTTCACGGCCTCCTCCAGCGGCACCCGATCAAACGTGATCGCGGATTTGCCCGTGCCCAGCAGCGGTTTGATCGGGATTGGCGTGTGATCCAGATAGCGGGTCGACAGCGCGTCCATGCCGTGATTGTGCAAGCCCCCATGCATTGCGTAGGACATCAGCATCGTGTCATCAATCGGTGCGATCGCAATGCCAACCCGGGCGAAAATCTTGGCGTCGTATTTCATGTTCTGACCGATTTTCAGGATCGCGTCGTCTTCAAGCACCGGCTTTAGCATCTGAAGCGCCTGATCCACCGGCATCTGGCCTTCCACAAGGGCTGATCCGCCGAATAAATCCCCCTCGCCATCCTTGTGGATCAGCGGGATATAGCAGGCCTCGCCCGGTTCAACACACAGGCAGATGCCAACCAGATCGGCCTTCATTTCATCAAGGCCGGTGGTTTCGGTATCGACAGCAACCCAGCCCCGGTCGCGGATGCGGTCTATCCAGACCTGCAACGCAGCGGCATCACGCACGCATTCATAAAGCGACGCATCAAACGGCTTGCCCACAGGCGCAAGTGCGGCTGGCGCGCCCGGTTCGGCATCCGCTTGCGGGGCGACAAACGCAGGTGGTTCAACCCCCAACTTGGCGGCGATGCGCGTGCCTAACGTGCGAAACTCCATCAATGCCAAAAAACCCAGCAGGTCTTCGGGCACCGGATCTTTGAACTCAAGCTCTTCCAGCGACACCTCAAGCGGCGTGTCGGTTTTCAGATGCACAAGCTGTCGGCTGGTGCGGATCTGATCGGCAAAGTTAATCAGGGTTTCGCGCCGCTTTGGCTGCTTGATTTCACTGGCCCGCGCCAAAAGCGTGTCTAGATCGCCATATTCCTGAATAAGCAGCGCCGCCGTCTTGATGCCAATCCCCGGCGCGCCCGGCACGTTGTCAACGGAATCTCCCGCCAGGCTTTGAACATCGACCACCCGTTCCGGACCTACCCCGAACTTTTCCTGAACCTCGTCCCGGCCAATACGCTTGTTCTTCATCGCATCCAGCATTTCGACCCCACCGCCGACAAGCTGCATCATATCCTTGTCGGAACTGATGATCGTCACCTGGCCACCGGCATCGCGGGCCTGAACAGCAAGGGTCGCGATGATATCATCGGCCTCATAGCCATCCAGCTCGATCGAGGGCAGATTGAAGGCCCGCGTCGCATCGCGCACGATTGAAAACTGCGGCACCAGATCCTCGGGCGCCGGGGGGCGGTTGGCCTTGTAAAGATCGTAAATATCGTTGCGAAAAGTCTTGCCTTTGGCGTCGAAAATCACCGCCACATGGGTTGGCGCATCAGCGCCTTTCTGATCTTCGACAAACTTGAACAGCATATTGCAAAATCCGGCCACAGCCCCCACCGGCAACCCGTCAGACTTGCGCGTCAGGGGTGGCAACGCGTGATACGCGCGAAAGATAAACCCCGAGCCATCAATCAGATGCAAATGATGGCCTTTGCCGAATTTCTGGTTTTCCATGATCTCTGCCGCGCTATACTGCCATCATTGGCTTAAGGATTTTTATATGAATAGATCCACTATTTCGAGCGTCTTTCTGACTGCATTGCTGCTTTCCGTCCCGGCACATGCGCAAGGCGAAGCGCCGTGCACAATCAAAACTGGCAAAAAGTCCTCCTGCGCACCGATCATCGGCTGCATTCCGGCAACCGGCGTTTTCTTTTCCGGCCGCGCACTTGGCTGGAACAAAGGCATATTGGCAGGCACAACCAGCGACGGTGCGGTCTGCACCGGTGATTGGGTCAGCCGCAATGCCTTGGGTCTGGGGGCATCCAACATCTTCTGTGACAACGGTGTGAATGCCAAGGTCTTTTTCTTTTATCAAGACAGCCTGACAGGGACAGCAACCGGGCACGGGATAACCAATTCCGGCAACAAAATCCAGGTTTGGGCCGGTCAGAACATCAAGGCCTATATTTCAAAGGAAACCGGGCAAGTTGATCCAAAGCTGCTATGTGGCACGACCGAAATCCCGATCAGTTGACACGCCTGCCCTGACTTTGGGCCTCAATGCTGCGCCGAGGCGCCCTTTTCCAGCACGAAACGCTTGTCGCAATAGGGGCATTCGACCCAGCCGGTATCTTCGGGGATAAACAGCCAGACGCGCGGATGACCGCCCACACCGCCGTCACAAGCGATCTTGGATTTCTGAACGGTTTCGATTTCTGGCGCATCGGGTGTCATCGGGGGCTCCGTCAAAATTGAAGGGGTCAAAACTGGGTGGGGTCGAATTGACCCCGGACTGCGCGACATGATAGCGAACATGGGCGCGTGGGCAAGGGGCCGATGGGCGCAAACAGGACGCCAATGACCGATTTTGCCATTCAGATTTCAGGCTTGCGAAAAACCTATGCCGCAACCCGCCGTGCCGAGCCGAAAGAGGCGCTGAAAGGCGTTGACCTTAATATCCCGAAAGGCTCGATCTTTGGGCTGCTGGGGCCAAATGGCGCGGGCAAATCCACCCTGATCAACATCATGGCCGGGCTGGTGATCAAATCGGCGGGGCAGGTCCGAATCTGGGGCTTTGATCAGGACATCAATCCGCGCCAATCCCGCGCCTCAATCGGGATCGTGCCGCAGGAACTGAACCTGGACGCCTTCCTGACCCCAAGAGAATCGCTTGACCTTCAGGCCGGGCTTTATGGTGTGCCAAAGGCCCAGCGCCGCACCGATGAAATCCTGGCGGCCGTTGGCCTGGCCGACAAGGCGGGCGCCTATGCGCGCTCGTTGTCAGGGGGCATGCGGCGGCGGCTGCTGCTGGGCAAGGCAATGGTGCATTCGCCCCAGGTTCTGGTGCTGGACGAACCCACCGCCGGGGTGGATATAGAGCTGCGCCGGATGCTGTGGGACCACATACGGGAGTTGAACGCCAAGGGCGTCACCATCATCCTGACCACGCATTATCTGGAAGAAGCCGAAGAGATGTGCGACGAAATCGCTATCATCAATCACGGCCAGATCGTCGCCCAGGACAGCACCAGCAATCTGGTCGCGTCAATCGACGCCAAAACCCTGGTGGTCACACCGAAAACCCCGGTGTCCAAACCCCCGGACCTGCCGCGCAACGTGCGCTTTGAACAGCGCGACGACGGCAGCCTGGCCATGACCTATTCCAAGTCGGCAATCGCGGTGGGCGATATCCTGAAAGCCTTAAGCGACAGCGGCGTTCAGATCCTTGACGTCGCCAGTGAAGAGCCTGATTTGGAAGACGTGTTCGTCTCGCTGACATCAAACAACGCTTAGGCGCGCCTCAAGGGCTTGCGCCTATTCTGGTCGCGGCTTCTGCAGCATCCGACCCAGCCAGCGCCCGCCCAGGATATGCACATGCAAATGCTGCACGTCCTGCACGCCGTTATCGCCGGAATTCGCGATCATCCTGTAGCCATCGCCGCCTTCGCCGGGTTTCACGCCCAAAAGGCGACAAACCTCGCCAATGGCGCGGGTGTAGTCGATGATTTCGACGTCACTGGCGGCATCGGCGAAATGATCATAGCAGACATAAGGGCCCTTTGGGA
>CAYXXQ010000155.1:0-7941 GCA_964469075.1 uncultured Rhodobacter sp. | reverse complement strand
CCCTGATGCGCAGTTTTTCCGCCCCGATCGCTCAGCAGATTTGGGATATGAAATACCGCTTCAAATCGGCGGATGGTCAGCCGCTTGACGAGACCGTGCAGGATAGCTGGCAGCGTGTCGCCAAGGCCTTGGCAGCCCAGGAAAGCGACCCCGACGCCTGGGCGCAAAAATTCTATAACGCCTTGGAAGACTTCAAGTTTCTGCCCGCAGGTCGCATCCTTGCCGGGGCCGGAACCGGGCGCAGTGTCACCCTGTTCAACTGCTTTGTCATGGGCACCATCCCCGACAGTATGGGCGGCATATTCGAGAACCTGAAAGAGGCCGCGCTGACCATGCAGCAGGGTGGTGGCATCGGCTATGATTTCAGCACCATCCGCCCCAAAGGCGCCGATGTGAAGGGCGTGGCGGCGGACGCCTCAGGGCCGCTTTCCTTCATGGATGTCTGGGATGCGATGTGCCGCACGATCATGTCAGCGGGCAGCCGCCGCGGCGCGATGATGGCGACGCTGCGCTGCGATCACCCCGATGTTGAGGACTTTATCGAGGCCAAACAAGACCCCGTCCGCCTGCGCATGTTCAATCTCTCGGTGCTTGTCACCGACGACTTCATGGCCGCCGTCAAAGCCGATGCCGACTGGCCGCTGGTGTTTGACGGGCAGACCTACAAAACCCTGTCCGCCCGCGCCCTATGGGACAGGATCACCCGCGCAACCTACGAATTCGCCGAACCCGGCGTGATCTTCATCGACCGCATCAACCAACAAAACAACCTCGCCTATTGCGAAACCATCGCCGCGACCAATCCTTGCGGCGAACAGCCCCTGCCGCCTTACGGCGCGTGTCTGCTGGGGTCGATCAATCTGGCCAAGCTGGTGGCCGACTCGTATGACGAAGCCGCGACGCTTGACGAAACCGCGCTTGACGATCTGGTGCGGGTGGCCGTTCGGATGATGGACAACGTCGTTGATGCCTCGCGCTTTCCGCTGGAACAGCAACGGGCCGAGGCGCTGGCCAAGCGCCGCATCGGCCTTGGCATCACTGGACTGGCCGACGCGTTGTTGATGATCGGGCTGCGCTATGGCAGCGACGCGGCGGCGGCAAAAACCGAAACCTGGCTGCACCAAATCGCGCGCAGCGCCTACCTTGCCTCGGCCGATCTGGCGGCCGAAAAGGGCGCTTTCCCGCTTTATGACCGCGATCAGTTCCTTGCCAGCGGCGCGCTGGCCAACATGGACGCCGATGTCAAAGCCGCGATCCACGCCAAGGGCATTCGCAACGCGCTGCTGACCTCAATCGCACCGACCGGCACGATCAGCCTTTATGCTGGCAATGTCTCCTCCGGGGTCGAACCGGTGTTTGCCTATGCTTACAAACGCAAGGTGCTGCAAAAAGACGGCTCGCGCACGGAAGAAGAGGTCGTCGATTACGCCGTCCGCCTGTGGCGCGAAAAATTCGGCGAGGCCCCCCTGCCGGATCATTTTGTCGACGCCCAAAACCTGCACCCGCTTGAGCATGTCAAGATGCAGGCGGCGGCGCAGAAATGGGTCGACAGCTCAATCTCAAAGACCATCAACTGCCCCGAAGACATCAGCTTCGCCGACTTCAAAGAGGTGTATTCTGCGGCTTGGGAAAGCGGTTGCAAAGGTTGCACCACCTATCGCCCCAATGACGTCACCGGCAGCGTGCTCAGCGTGTCAGCCGGCAGTGAAAAACCCCTGCCGCAAGACAGCACCGCAGATGTTGTTTACATCGCCGAACCGCTGGGCCGCCCCGAGGCGCTGGATGGCCACACCTATAAAATCAAATGGCCAGACAGCGAACATGCGCTTTATATCACCATCAACGACGTGATGATGAACGGCCACCGCCGCCCGTTTGAGGTGTTCATCAACTCCAAAAATATGGAGCATTTCGCCTGGACCGTCGCCCTGACGCGCATGATCTCAGCGGTGTTCCGGCGCGGCGGCGATGTCTCGTTCGTGGTTGAAGAACTGAAAGCGGTGTTTGACCCGCGCGGCGGCGCCTGGATGGAAGGCAAATACATCCCCTCGATCCTGGCTGCCATTGGCGGCGTGATCGAACGCCACATGGTCGCCATCGGCTTCATTACCGAAGGCGGTCACCTGAAATCGGACCCGCATCCAAATGCCGAAGCCCTGGCCATTGGCGAGCGGCCTCGCGGTGCGGCCTGCCCAAGCTGCGGCCAGTATTCCATGCAAATGGTCGAAGGCTGCATGACCTGCCTTGAATGCGGCTATTCCAAATGCGGTTAAGCAAGTCCACAACCCACCCTGCTTGAACGCAGATCCCGAAAGGCCGTCCATGACCGCCCTTACAGAAATCCGCGATCTGCCGACTTTTCCCGACCGTGCGCCTGATATTGACGATCACACGTACCTGCAATCGGTGCTGCCGCTTGGGCCGCTGGTCAAGGACCGGATTTCCTCGCCGCATCTGTTCAGCCATGCCGGGATGTTGCACCTGCTGGATGACGCGATCACAAGACAGATGGAGACCGAGGCGCTGGACCTTGCCGGGATCGGCCCCGGCGCGATCCGCGATTTCTATTCCCAGGTCATGCTGTTTTCCAATGGCGACGTGCATCGCAACCGCCGCGCCCCGCTGGCCCGCGCCTTTGCCTTTCCGATCGTCAAAGCCATGCGCGGTGATATCAGCCAGGTGGCCGCCGACCTGATCACGCCCCTCTTGGGGACAGGCCCGATTGATTTTCTGGATCAGGTCGCAGGCCCGCTGCCCGCCCGGATTATCGCCGGTATTCTGGATGTGCCAGCCTCGGAAATCCCGCATTTCAGCAAACTGGTCTATTCCAGCATCCGCGCGCTGTCCAGCCGCTCTGCCGCCGTTTTGGCCGCCGCCGAACAGGATCTGGCGCAGCTAAACACCTTTGTTGCCGACATTCTGGCCGACAACCGCAGCGCCCCGCGCGGCGATTTCCTGACGGCCTATCTGGCCCGCGTCAAAGACAGCCCCCTGTCCGAGGCCGAAATCCGCATCCAGATCGTCGGCCTGATCCTGGCCGGGTCTGACACCACAAGATCGGCCTTGGCGGCAAGTTTCGCGCGGCTGTTGCAGCGTCCGGATCAATGGGCGTTGATGACGGGTGCACCCGAGGACTGGAAGGTGCCAGCCGTCAATGAAGGGTTGCGCTTTGACCCCGTCGTCGGCTCCCTCGCCCGGATCGCCACCACTGATTTCGCCTTTGAAAACACCCGGATTTATCCCGGCACGGTCATGAATATCTCGATACTTGCGGCCCTGCGCGACCCGGCGGTCTATGCCAACCCGCATCAGTTTGACATCCGCCGCGATGATCATCCTGGTCTGCACCCGGTCTTTGGCGGCGGCCCGCATCGCTGCCTGGGTGAGGCCCTGGCCCGCGTCGAACTGGAGCAGACGCTTGCCACCCTGGCCCGTCTGTCGCCTAGCGCCAGCCTGCAAAAAGCCCCGACCTTGCGCGGCCTGACCGGCGTGCGCGGCATCGACAGCATGACCGTGACCCTGCCAGCGGCCTGACCGGCCCTGACCACTATAGCCCCACCGTAACCCTGCCTTGCGGCCCGCGCGACGGGTGCCGAAAAATCGAAAACACTGCCTTATTGACGCCATTTTGCACTGGCAGGTCATGTCAGATCGAATTGGGTAATGATCTAAGGGCAACGGATGCGCATACTTTTGGCCATCATGATGATCTTGCTGACTGCAAGTCCGGGTTTCACCCAGGACCGTGTCTGGCTGGGCAAGGCGCGGATGTTTACCAATGACAAATTGGGCGACGGGCAGGACCGTTGGCGCACCGGCTCTTACACCATCAGCATGATCCGGGGCGATGAATGGCAAGGCGGCCTTCCGCCATCCTTGGGCGAGTTGATGGAATACCGTCTGCGCTCTGAAATCATCGCGCCTTCAAACCTTCTGAACCCGATCATCGGCACCGACCGACGCTATGTCGGCGTCATCGGCTTGGGCGCGTTCACCCATTGGGACGAGGGCGGGGTGGAATACGCCGTGGGGGCCGAACTGGTCGTCACGGGCCCACAAACCGGCCTTGGCGCCTTTCAGGATTGGATCCACCAAGCGCTGGGCATGGGCTCGGTTCAGGTGCTTGGCAGCCAGATCGGCAACAACGTTTTCCCGACCCTAAGCTCGGAAATCGGCCACCGCTTCTTGCTGGCCGACAAAGGCGTCAAAAGCCTAAGCTTCCGCCCGTTTGTCGAGGCCCAGGCAGGTGCTGAAACCTATATCCGCCTGGGTGGCGATTTCACCTTCGGCCCAGCCGGAACCGCTGATTTCAAGGTCCGCGACACTGTTACCGGCTTTCGCAACACCGCGATCAAGGGCAATCGCCCGCGCGGCCTGTCCTTGCTGTTCGGCGGCGATGTCGCCTATGTCAAAAGCAGCAAATACCTGCCAACCGCACTTGGTTACACCTTGCAAAACCCACGTATCCGCCTGCGCGCCGGGGTCTATCACGAAACCCAGAATTCCTCGTTCTTCTACGGGCTGACATGGCTCGGGAAAGAGTTTGTTAACCAACCTCGCGGTCAGCTTGTCGGCTCCTTCTCCGTGCGGATGACGTTTTAGCGCGACAGGATCTAAGCCTCGGAAATCACCTTGGCGGCTGCCGCCAGCGCGCCCTCGCCAAACGGGATGTTCAGCGCTGAAAGCCCGGCCTCGATCACCCCCAAAACCCCCAGCGTCATATGCGCGTTCACATGACCCATATGGGCGATCCGAAACGCGCCGTCGCTGTTGGGATCATCCGGCGTTTCCATCCCAAGACCGATCCCAAGGGTCACACCGGCCTTATGCTCGCACCATTTCCGCAAGTCCGTGCCATGCGGCGTTGGCAAAATGACCGAGGTCACGGCCCGCGACCGAAGGGCCTCATCCGCCACATTCAGTGCCATCGGCCCGCCCGCACCCCAATGCGAAACCGCAGTCCAAACCGCCCGCGCCAACACCTCATGCCGGGCCCAGGCGGCGGTTACACCTTCTTCATGCACCAGCATATCAAGCGCCTCACGCAGCCCATAAAGATGCTGGGTCGGGGCGGTGCCATCAAATTTCTGATAAAACATTGTGCCCTTGGAGCGCGGCGTCCAGTTCCAGTAAGGCGTCACCAAACCCGCCGTCAGATGCACCGACATCGCCTTGTCGTTAAACCAGACAAAGCCCAGCCCCGGCGGCGTCATCAGCCCCTTTTGGCTGGCGGCAACCATAACATCGACGCCCCAACCGTCCATCTCAAACCGCTCACAGCCAAGCGAGGCGATGCAATCCACCATCAGCAAAGCCGGATGTCCGGTGGCATCTAAAACCCCGCGCACAGCTTTGACATCGTTGCGAATGCTGGTGGCGGTGTCGGTCTGCACCATCATCACGGCCTTCAGATCATGCGCCGTGTCAGCCCGCAACGCCGCCTCAACCCGGGCCAGATCAAGCCCGGTCTTACGACCAAAATCCAACAGTTCGGTATCAATCCCAAGGCCGCGCGCCGCCTCGCCCCAGCCTTCGCCAAACCGCCCGGTTGCCAGCACCAGCGCCTTGTCGCCGCGCGAGAAAATATTGCTTAGCGAGGCTTCCCAGGTGGCATGGCCATTGCCGATGTAAATCGCCACATCGCCCTTGGTGCGCGCCACCGCCTTTAGGTCCGGGTAAAGCGTCTCCACCAGATCATGCAAAGGCCCTTCATAGATATTCGGGGCGGGCCGGTGCATCGCGTTCAGCACTCGATCCGGTGCGACCGAGGGGCCGGGAATGGCAAGATAGGAGCGTCCGTGGCCAAGGCTCATCGCGTCAATCCGTCGTTGTTTTTGAAACTCAGACCCAATGCCTAGGACGCCGCGCGCATAAGGTCAATCGCCTGCACCGCCTAAACCCCGCGATCCTTCCCGGCTGTATAACGCTGCGCCAGTCCATCAGGTGCTGCCCCCAACAGATAGTGCGCCAGCAGCCAAAGATTACGCGTCCCGCGCCACAGCCAGCCCGCCGCCAGATACCGCGCGGCACTGGTGCTGGCGACATGCGGCAAAACCCGGATCTGCCGCCGCAATGCCCGCGCAATCGCCACATCCTCCATCAACGGGATCTCCGGATACCCGCCGACCGCGTCATAAAGCGCGCGGCTGATCAGAAGCCCCTGATCGCCATAAGGCAGTCCAAACAATCGGCTGCGCATATTCGCCCAGCCCGCGACCAGACGCGCGGCCAGACCGGGCGCGCGAAACCGCAACGTAAAACACGCCGCCTGATCCGGATGCCGCCGGATATGCGAAAGTGCGACATCGGCCCAGCCCGCCGCCAGCGCCGTATCCGCGTGCAAAAACAACAGCCAGTCGCCTTCGGCCATGTCAGCCCCGCGCGCCAATTGCCCGCCACGCCCGGCAGCGCCCGTCACCAGCCTCGCCCCAAGCCCATCCGCCAGGGCCGCAATATCGTCGCGCGACCCGCCATCACTGATGATCAGCTCACGGATCAACCCCGCCTCAAGCCCCTCAAACAAAGCGTGCGCGTACCGCCCAACCTGACCGGCCGCATTCAAAGTTGGTATAATGACGCTCAGTGCCGCCCGCATGAATCCGGTAATCCCATTGACAGAGGACCAAGATATACCCCCTGTTGAAGCCGCGCGCATCAGCTATATAGAACGGCAGGACCAGACCGAAGGGGGACAAGATGCAAGGCGAAGTCACAACCGACCGCACAATTCTGGAGATCACCGGCAGCGACCGGATGGTCTTTCTGCAAGATCTGCTGACCAATGACATCAAGGTCGCAGATAACACGCTGGTCTATGCGGCGCTACTGTCGCCGCAAGGCAAATACCTGTTTGATTTCTTCCTGTTTCACCGGGGCGAAACCACTTATCTGGACGTGAAGTCCGATATGGCCGACGCGCTGTCAAGCCGTCTGGCGATGTACCGCCTGCGCGCCGATGTGCAGATCGCCAAAGCGGAAATGACCGTGACAAGGGGCTTGGACACAGGCCCCGAAGGCGGCATGCCCGATCCGCGCAACCCGGCCCTCGGCTGGCGGCGCTACGACAGCGACGCGCCCATAGGCCATGTCACCGAAAACCTGATCAACTGGGATGCGATCCGCGTCGAACACCTGATCCCGGAACCGGGGATTGAGCTGATCACAGGCGACAGCTACATCCTTGAAATGGGGTTTGAGCGTTTGAACGGCGTCGATTTCCGCAAAGGCTGCTATGTCGGCCAGGAGGTCACAGCCCGCATGAAACACAAGACCGAACTGCGCAAAGGCCTGGCCCGCGTTACCTTGGACGGCCCCGCCAAACCCGGCAGCGACATCCTGCGCGACGGCAAAACCATCGGCACGCTCCACACGGTTGCCGGCCCCCAAGCCCTCGCCTACCTGCGCTTTGACCGGGCAGGCGACGGCATGACCGCAGACGGGGCGGGGGTGGCGCTGGGGTGACGCCTTGACCCGGTTGAATAACCGCGCCATCGTAATCCCATTAGCAGAAAGGGAGTTTGATGGAAGCCGATCCCACGATATGGGACTCCCTTTACACGCTCTGGCTGGAAGTCATCTGGCGACCGCTAAAGAATCCGTCCAATAACGGCGCACTTATGGCCGTCCTTGCGGCGCTTGGTCTGGCAGGTGCAGCTTTGGGCTGGACCTTAGGCTTGTTCAAGCGCAAGCCCGAACCAGGCCTACCGATAAACGGCCCAACCGTCGTGATGCCCCTGGCCGATCACGAAAGCCGCGAAGCCAGGTATCGCGCAGACCTGGAAACCCGTGATCGCAAGATCTCCGAATTGATGTCCAGCGCACGCGGCGATGAACTTGACCTGCTAAGGCAAGAAAAAGCCGAGATCGCCACGCGCCTTCAGGACGTCACCAAAACCCTGGAAGAACGCGACAAACGCATTCAGTCGCTGGAAGCGGACTTAA
>CAYXXQ010000154.1:0-7961 GCA_964469075.1 uncultured Rhodobacter sp. | reverse complement strand
CAGGCAAACAGCGACGCAGAAATGACCGCCATTGCGTTAATCCTGTTTTGGCCCGCCGCGTTCTGGATTGGCGGCAATGATCAATCGCCAGCCATTGCGCAGATGCGCGGTGAAGCTGAGGCCATTCAATCCGCAGCCATTGCGCGGGGCTGCTGATATGGGCATTCACCTGACATTCTGGTTCTGCATCGTTATCGCCGTAATGTCCGTCATAGCGCAGTGGGTGCTGGTATGACCCAACACACCATTGAACAGCAAATCGACGCTTGCCGCGACGCCATCCGCGCGCTTGAACTGAAACAATTTGGCCATGCGATAGCGCGAGAAACGGCGGATTTGCGGTATCGCATCAGCCAGTTGGAACTTGAAAGGGATAAAGAAAATGACTGACACCCTAGCCGACCTTGCCCCGCAATGGCAGGACATAGCGACCGCGCCGACAGATACAATCATTCTAGTGTGCCAGTCGCAAAACAATATCATTTTAACCGCGCGCGGCACAAACAGGCATGGACATTGGCAGACTGGGGCAGGGCCAATGGATTACCTTGTCGGTGTAACCCACTGGATGCCCCTACCCACACCACCGGAGCCGAAACCATGACCAGCCGCACAATCGAAACAACTGGTAGAGGAGTTTACCCAATGAAACCTGATGTATACCCCGACTCGTTCTTCCCTAGAGACCAAGCCATGACCTTTGACGAAGCCGCCAAAAACACATCGCCCCGCATTGCCGCTGTTGCGCTGGGGGAAGCGTTAGTCCGAGACTACGGGGCCGATCAGGCTTCGCGACTTGCTGATATGATAGTTGCATCCGTTCAGCGTGCTTCGCGGCAACCACAGGAGACAAGCCATGACTGACCTGCGAGACAAGATTGCAGCTATTTTAGCCGAAAACACCTATGTAGGGTGCGACCATTGGAACACCGCAGACGCGATCATCGCAGCACTGCCTAATATGATCCGCCCGCTGGTATGGGAAAAGCTGTCCGACAGAAGCCACAGGTGCAAGATGGGCGGGAAGGTGTCGTGGCGATGTGAGAGTTATGTAGACGGCACTTGGTTCCTGACATATTCCGTTCCGGGATTCTGTGACACGTTGATTAACACAGAATGGCCGACTCTAGACGAAGCCAAAGCCGAAGCCAACGCCCATTACCGCGCGATCATCATGGCAGCTTTCGGGGTTCGGCCATGACCGACTTAGACAACAAAGACGCGGAAGTCACTGGCCTTGGGTGGGACAATGACGAAGCACCGAAGGTGGTCCGCTTCGACGTAGATGCTCAGCTTGGCTTTGGGGCATCTCGACCCGTGACACGATCACCGTCGGGCAACATGGTTCGCTACGAAGACTATCAAGCCCTACTTGCAGAGCGTGATAAACAAATCGGGTATAAGTTGGACTACAAAGCTGCTTTTGAAGGAGCAATCGAAGAACGTGACGACTTGCGCGCAATCATTACAGAGTTTCGCGACATCCGCATGACCGTGGTTTATCCGCCTGACGATCAGGATGGCGAGCCGCAAGCGGTTATGGACCTAAGCACATGGCAGGCTTGGCAGGACGATGCCTGTGCTGCATTAGCCAACACCAAAGGAGACCACCGATGAAACGTAAGGAATCATTGAAAAACCTATTAGACGACATCGAAACCAACGGCGTGACACATGGTTCATTCTTGCAAGAATGGGCTGGGCGCACTTATAGCAAAGGAGAGCAAGTAGATGAAGTATTTGAAACACCCCGAACCACGCGGCGATATTCTGATTAGCCTTGAAGACATACGCTTTGTGAAGGCTATCCGAGCGAGCACCGAGGGAGGAGCGCCCTACCACGACAGCGGGCAAATCGTCTATAACGACGGTTTCATTCAGATAGTTTCAATGAAATGCGCGCTTGCTGTTCAGCAGGCGTTTAAGAGTAACACGGTGCTGCCACGTTCACCAAAGGAGAACCCCGATGGATAAGCTACAAGTACTGACGGACCAGCCAGATCCTATCGGTAACGCGGACGGCGAGACATGCAACCGCGTTCACGATCCGGACGAGGATTCTCCGCGCGGGTATCGGCCGAAGCCATGCACGGGCGTTATGTTTGATGTAATAGGCACAATAGTCGCAATAGGCGCGTGGGTTGAGTGCGACTCATGCGGCGAGATTGGAGATTGAAATGACTGACCTAGACAACGCCGCGCCGAATGCGGGCAACGCCACAGCCCCGACGATTTGGCGCTACCTGAATGAGAGTATAGTGGCTATTTATGGCCCTTGGGTGACGCTCTCTGACTACCAAGCCCTCGCAGCCGAGCGTGACGCCATGCAAGCGCAGGTGGAATTATTGCGGAAAGAGCGTGACGTCTTGCTCGATGCGCTGATCGACATTGAAGGGCACAGCCGCCTGCACAACCCAACGGGGAACTTGAAAGGGATAATCCATGACCACGCCCGCGAAGCCCTCGCCAGCACCGCACCAAAGGAGGGCGAATAGATGAAACTCTACCTTATCAAACGAGTGTCTGACGGAATGTTCCTGCGCAAGGGGCCTAGGACAAACAAACAGCTAGTTAAGATTGTTCAGGCTATCAGACCAGACCTAACGCCAAGATCAGCCGCGAACAGGTCTTATCAGGCATTGCTGCGCCTCAAGGACAAGGGTGTGGTTGTGCAGGGCCTTGGGTCGGATGGGCGTTTGTGGATGCTGGCCCAATAAAGGGCCAGCATGTCTTACCCTAGCGCCTCTAAGCTCTTGAGGGACGCTCGCTGGTCACTTTGCGGGGCTGGCTTCATCAACTCTTTTGCGGGGCGAAGCACGTTTACGTTTGCTTGGTCCCTCAGAATCTTTTCCATGCTTGTCGGTTCCATTTTTTGGTTCGTCTGACTTTGATTCTGGTCTAGCATTTTCAGCAACCTTTGCTTCTATAGCGGCCATTTTGTCTGTGACGCAAGTCAACAATATTTGAGTTTCTGGAAAATGGCAACACCGACCGATGCTTGCAACAAGAGATTTCTCACTGTCCGATGAAACTTTCGAGAGGAAAGTTTTCTGCGGCGTTTCTTTTTGCCGCGCTTTCTGCTATTAATATTGAGAGGATTGAGATACCAAAATGAACCCCAAGGACCATCAAAAATCGGCTCATAGATGGAAAAAGTGGATAACTCCCACAGTATCTTCTGCCGTGGTTTTTGTGGTTTTGATAACAACAAGCACGTTCAGCCCATTTGGCGCCATTGTTCTGGGAGTTTTAATTGCAGCAACTGGAGTCGCGTTACTCAGGTTGATCTAGGGGAATGCGTTGCTGGGTTGGCGGCGGTGTGACCGACACGACACGCAACCCGATCAAGGGCGCGGGGCTTTTCCGCGAGTGGTGCTAATCCAGCCAGACTAAAATCACCAGCAGCCTTGCGCCTGCCCAAAACGGTTGTGCGCGAGGATCGCCTCTGCGTCACGCGATGTCAGACCATCGATGCTGGCAGCGTCAAGCGGGATAGCCTCCCAACCCGCGCAGATCGTGGCCTGATCAATCGCGGGTCCACTTGTCGTGCAGCTCACTAGCAGCATCAACGCTGCGCACATCATCATCAATTTCATCGCGTTTGTCCTTTCGATCCTCTGCGCCCGCCTGTGCGCGGCGTCTGACTATGTCCTTGCCCTCTTTGCGGCCCTTGCGTTGTTTTGCTTTGCCATAGCCCCATACGGTGACAATCAACGCCAGAGCGCCGCCTATGATAGCGGGAAGGTTTGTGAGTAGATCAATCATAGCACCAGCACCCCTATTCCATAAAGCGCAGCCGCCACGACACCGACCACGGCGAGAATAAACACAACGCCCCCTAGGTCAATTTTCATGTTGCCCACCCGCGCCGCTTGGCCATCGCATAGGCCAACTCAACGCCAAGGCCGATGCCCGCCGCTGCGATGGTGATAACGTCAGGATCGCCTGCCAGCGTTGAAGCCATATCGGATCCGACAACCAGCCCGACGATGTAGCGAATGACGATCCGTGCGATTGGTGCATAATTCATTTCGTGAAACTCCTAAATATGCCGATGATAGCAGCCCAAAAACCGATAGGCTCGGCCCCCGTTGGTGGTGTTGCGCGTGATGGCGTGTTCACAACACCGGCCCACCATGCGGTTGCATCATAGCCGGGGCATTGGGTTGCGGCACCTGGCATGTCCTTATGCCCGACAACGCGCGCACCTGGGTAGCGTCTCATCAGGTCGCGGATCAGCGCAATTTGTGACTTGATTTGTGCAGGCGTGCGGCTGTCAAAGCCTACATTTGGCGCGGCCTTACGCACTCCGCCCTCGCAGCAAATGCCGATAGAGTTGTGATTTGATCCACGAACATGTGCGCCCTGCTCAAAACGGCCTGCCTTGGACATATCACGGCCTGTCTCAATCGTCCCATCCTTGCGGATAAAGTAGTGATAGCCAATGCCTTTGAACCCGCGCTTGCGGTGCATTCGGTCAATGTCTGCGGCTGTGAAGTTGCTTTCAATCGGCGTTGCGCTGTAGTGCTGCACAATCGCAGTCACGTTGCTGTCTGGTTTATACGTCATTTGATCACCTCCATTGCTATTAACCTGCATTTATATCTAAGCGTCACCATCCCAATGCGGATTGAACCGCGCCCTTGATTAAGCCCCATCCCAGCAACACGATTGATCCGATAAAGCCAAGAATAATCGTAGCACCCGCAGCCTTAGCGCGCGCAGACTGAACAAAGCTGGTGACAGGCTCGATAGCATCTAGTCGTCGATGGATGTCGTCATGACTGTGCCGCATGTTGGTCAGTTCAGCACTGGTGGCAAATCGCGCTAGTTCGGTTTTAGCCTGCTCAGCCTTGCGCTCTTGTCGATCTTCTTCGGCGCGCTTGTCTATCCGCTCCAATAGGACGGCTAATGCGGCGACTTGGGCTGCTACTGTGGTGGGCATTCGTTTTCCTTAAATTCCGAAATGCGCGTCCATCTGCGCATCAGTGACCTTCTTGACCGCCATCAGCATCCGCACCAGCGTATCAGTGCGCCATACCTTTGTTCGCGTCAGGACCGACATGCGCATTTCAAACTGGTCGTCCTTTGGCAGTGTGCTGATTGCGCTTGCGGCAATCGCAGGGATACCGTTACCGCCTGCCCATTCCATCGCCTCGGCTTCCGTGATCCAGCCTTGCTTGGCAGACAGGACCGCGAAGTCACGCCGCGACATGGATGCATCGGCGCGGGATTGGGCTATGGCCGCTGGTGACGCAGTGTCCGGAACCTTGATAATCATGCGCCCACTCCATCTGTCAAATCGGCTTCGTCAACAGTCCATTCCGCGCGCCATTGACGGTCTGTCGGAATGTCAGCCACGTCCACAATCTTATAGGGCGCACCTGTTGGCACGTCCTTGGCTGCGATTTCTTCAATCGTTAAACCGCAATCAGCGGGAATGATAATCGACACGCAGCCTTGGTCGTTTTGGTATATGATGCGTTGATCCATGGTTACTCCTTACCTGAAAAACATAACTTCTACTGACGGGAAGTTTTCTACGTCAGACTGTGAATTGACTGTCTTAATGCGACAAGCAGCAGTTGTTTTTGTTGCACCGTTTGCTCGGGCAACCATCACGTCTCCACTTGCGTTCGTATCCTCGCCAGAACCGGACATAGCGTAATTTGCATCAGGCAGCGCTGTTGCAAAGTTGACCGTATAGTTCCCTGTGCCATTGTCTGTGATACTCGACACATTCCCGCTGGCCCGAATTGCCACCGTGCCTGTGCCGTTGAAATTCACCCACGCTCGGCAGGCATACATCGGGGCCGAACCCGTGGCGTTCAGTGCAGTAGGAATCGCCGCAGCAATCGCCGCCGCCACAATATCGCGCCGCGCCGCTGCATCAGGGTCTACAGCCAAGTCAGCGTCTGCACTGTCGGCCATGAGGGACGCGGTGCCAAGCGTGAAAAACTCGCCCGCAGTCTCACCCGCGTTGACGCGCAACACCTTCCCCGCATTCCCTGTTAGCGCTGGCAGATCACCACCAATCGCAGCAGCCAGTGCAGCATCAGCGCGCCCGTCTACAAAGTCGGAAGATTCATCCATATACGTGGCGAATGGCGAGATGAACGCAAGGAATGTTTCAGCCTGTGCTGAAAAGGTGCTCGGATTAGATCGCAGCGGGGCCGCTGGAACCGTCGGTTTTGTTGGTTTGGCCATTAGACAATTCCTTGCACTTGGACGTTGATAATTGAGTAATCAATTGTTTGATACACTGTACGATAATCCCGATAAAATCCAAAGTTAATCGCGGCCTTGGTTGTGTCCTCGTCGGCAATCCAAACTGATGCAACACCACCACGAAGGCTTCTCATGCGGCTATCAAACGAAAGCAACTGCGATGATCCGAGAAGTATCTCAAAATCAGACAGCCGGGTCGCCTCTCGCGTCACTGTAATCAAATCGCCGAATACGTTTGTTTCGACATACGAAAAATCTAACCCCGAAAACCCTGTGCCGCCAAACACAGCATTACCAGAATCCCAAACAGGGCCGATCACAAGCTGCCCGACTGACACGTTGCCCCCGGTGCGTGCAACTGTGATTGTCGTTGCAGCGTTAGAATATGGCGGCAGGTCCGAAAATGCAAATTCTGACAACTCAATGATTGGCTCAAAAAAGTAGCTGAACCAGTCAACCACAACGCCCTCGTCTTGCATGGCGACCGTGCGCGTAAACACCGTGACGCTATCGTCCACCATTGTCACCGTCACGGATGCTGCGCTGATGCCAAAGCCCGCAACGCTGCCTATGAACACGCCCGGCGTGAGCGTCACTGCAATGCTGTCCGCCTGCGTCACACGCTGTGAAGGTCGCCCGTCAAACGGTTTGTATCGATCCGTCGCCCCGATAACCTGCCAGTTGATCGGGCTTGGATCAGCGATAAGCGGATCTGCCAGAGCGACTTGCTCTGCGTCAGGGTCATTGTCTAGGTTGTCTGCCGTAAGGCTGCGGTAGACTGTGTGTGTCACAGTGCTGATAGCGTAATCACCGGCGGCATATGTCGTTGCATCCGACCACACCGCATAATCATCCTCAGCCGTATTGCTGGACGTCAGGTTGCTGGATGTAATTGTTACCGGTCTAACGATTTTCATGTGGATGGCTCCAATGCGGCACGCTGCTGGATGGCTACCAGTTGTGACGACAGTCTGGCATTGTTCACATCGCCTTCACGGATAGCGCGGAGAATCTCACGCAACAGGTCCGGCGTGGTGTTTTCCGCAGTCCGTTGATTGCCTGCTTGTGATGCGGAAAATACAGCCTCGGACTGTGTGGCGAACAATCCCTGCCGATCAGTCAGCGCGCGGATATTTGCATCAATCTGCGCGGCCTGCCCTAGCAACTCGTTCAGGCTGGTGACGCCCGGCACAAGGCTGGCAAAACTATCGCCCAGATTGGTCAGTTCCTCCGCGATTGCAGCCTGTCGTTGATCCTCGGAAAGCCCCTTAAGCGACAGCCTGAAACTGTGGCTGAAATCCTCAAACGCCACGGCACCAGTTCCCAGCACGCGCGCAGCTTGAAGTGCAGCGTTTTGAATTTCATTGATTGCCTCGCTGATCGGGCTGTCAGGATCAACTTTTTCGCGTGTGCTGACCGACTTGGACAGGCCAAAGAACCGGCTTGTTTCAACCTTGCGAAACGTCTTGACCAGCGTGTCCATGCCTGTGACCGTGGCTGAAATGCCCGCGTCAAGTTCTGTTGTCTTCTTCTTGAAGAAGCTGAAAACCCCTGCGACTGCCAGCAATGGTAGCGCAATCGCACCTGCTGCTGCAGCAAAGGCCCCCATGCTTGCTGTTGCGCCAGTTGTCACAGCGGATAGGTATGTTCCTGCCGCAGCAAAGCCTCCCCCTGCCCCTGTGAGTGATGTCACCAATCCCGCCGCGCCTGATCCGAATGAAGCAGCAATGCCA
>CAYXXQ010000153.1:0-8004 GCA_964469075.1 uncultured Rhodobacter sp. | reverse complement strand
GCGTTGCCACCATTGCCTAACATCTAGCGCAATATCAAGCAAAATATGGTGAAAAAGTCTGCCGATAGTTTTACAAAGTTAGGTCCAGTTTGGCCCCAAAACTTGACTGTTAATCAATTGGTCGTAGGTTCGAATCCTACCGCCGGAGCCAATTTTATCCTCTAAGTCAGACGGTTTGCCCTGTGATCACAAGTCAGATCACCGACGTTGACCCAAACTCCTGCCCGATACCCTCTGGGCCAAGCGGCCTAACGCCCTGCCGCTTTACGGTCGGGCGGCTTGCAAGGCCTGTTTGATCAAGCCTTCGATGTCGGCGATGCTGGCTTGGCGGGGGTTTGTGGATTGGGCGATGTCTTCGTGGGCTTTTTGGGCGAGGCGGGGGATGTCGGTAGGGTGCACTCCGAAATCGGCGAGGGATTTTGGGATGTCGCAGATGTCCAGCAGGTGGTAAATGCCGCGCAGGAAGCCGTCAAAACCCGTATCGGGCAGGTGCATTACCTGGGCCATTTGCGGCACGGCGGCGGTAATTTCTGCTTGGTTGAAGCGCAGCACCACGGGCAAAAGCACGGCATTGGTCAGGCCGTGATGGCTGTCAAACTCAGCGCCGATCATGTGGCTGATGGCATGCACCAGGCCCAGCCCTTTCTGAAACGCCACCCCGGCCAAGCAGGAGCCGGTCAGGATCGCGCCGCGCGCCGCGATGTCGTCAGGGGCTGCCAGCACGCGAGGCAGGGCGGGGGCGATCAGACGCAGGGCTTCCAGGGCCATGCCGTCGCACATCGGATGGGTGGACGGGACGCAGTAAGCCTCGATCGCATGGACAAGCGCGTCGATGCCGGTCCAGGCGGTCAGGCTGCGCGGCAATCCGACCGTCAGGGCCGGGTCAAGGATCACCCCGGCGGGTTTTACAACCGGGTGCCAGACGCAGCCTTTGATGCGTTTCTGGCTGTCCGTCAGCATCGCGGTGCTGTCAGTTTCCGCGCCGGTTCCAGCCGTTGTCGGAACACAAAAGAGCGGCGGGAAATCCGCAGGGTTCAGCGATGGATCGGGCGTAAAATCGAAATCAAACGTCCAGATATCCCGGGCCCGGCGGGCCATCAGACAGATGGCTTTGCCCGCATCCATGCCGCTGCCGCCGCCAATGGCGATCACACCGTCATGCCCGCCTTTGATATAAGCGGCCTTGCCGTCGGCGACATTGCGGTCGGTGGGGTTTGGCGACACCTCGGCAAAGACTGCCCCGGCCAGCCCGGCATTTGTCAGGGCGGCCTCGGTTTGGCCGATAAAGGGCAGGTTGCGGCTGGCGCGGTCGGTCACGATCAGGGGGTTCGTGACGGCATGGCTGCGGCACAGATCCGCGATTTCCGAGAGCCGCCCGGGCCCATAGCGGATCGGCACCGGAAAGCCCCAGTCGGCGGGTTTCAGATAAGCTGAAAAGTCGGTCACGATGCCCTCCCTTCAAGATCGGGCCAAAACCCTTCGATTCTGGCGCCGTTCTGTTCCAGAAGGGGGCGGATCTCGGAAAATGTTGCCTGGTAGCGGTAAAACGGAATGCCGGGCATCAGGTGATGGATCAGGTGGTGGTTTTGACCCAGCAGCAGGAAATTTGCCATCGGAAACAGCGATTCCCGGGTGTTGCGATAGCGGCTGGTTTCCTTGTGGTCGTGATGCGGCGTCCAGGTGAACAGGGTCAGCATCACGATATTGCCGACAAGCCAGGGTAAAAACCACAGGACCAGCAGCTCAACCCCATAACCGGCATAGATCACCGCCAGAAATAGCACCGTTTGCAGCGCGAAGGTCAGCATGGTCACAACGGTCTGGCGGCCAGGCACGTCAAAACGGCGGCAATCGCGATAAAGGTCAACCGGGTTGAAATAGCTGAGCAAGGCCAAAGGCGCACGGATAAAAACCCAGCCGAGAAAACTGCCCCGCGCATAGATATCAGGGTCGCTGTCCTGATTGGCATGGGTGTGATGCACCAAATGCTGTTTCTTGTGCTGATAGAAAAACAGCCACAACGGAAAGCAGGCGAGAAACCCGATGGCGGTGTCGATCCAGCGCAGGTGCTTTCTTTTCAGGCTGATATTGCCATGCACAGCCTCATGGACCGGCGTGTAGATCGCATAAAGCACGATTGTGTTGACGATTGCTGCGACAAAATACGGCAATGCTCCTGCCAACGCTGCCGCGGTTGCCGCGATGAAGGCGGTGTACAAGGCCAGCGTCAGATAGAGGGTCGGGGCCGCAAATTCAGGGGTGTTGCGGCGGCCCGCAGCCATTTCGGCTGGGATGGTCGAGGTGGTGTTTGCGGGTGCAGACATGTCAGATCCTCTGATTGTGCAGAAACCTCAGTCCGTGGACAGCAGTATTTTGCCAGTGCCGCCACCTTGCTCCAACAGGCTGTGGGCCTTGGCGGCTTCACTTAGCGGGAATGTGGCGCGGATGTTGATCCGCAGCCGTCCATCGGCAAGCCAGGCCATCGCATCGCGCAGGATGCTGGCCTGGCGATCCTGTTCATCCTGAAGCCCCAGCCACATTGGCGTCAGCATCATGACATTATGGATCGTAAGATTGCGGGTATAGGCGGTCTCGTCTGAGGTATCACCGGGTGTGCCGATCAATGTGACGATCTGCCCGTAAGGCGCAAGGCAGGCCAGGCTTTGCTGAAAAACCTCAGGCCCGACATTGTCAAGAACCGCCCGCACGCCCTTGCCGCCGGTCCAGTCGTGGATCACTTCGACAAAGTTTTCCGTCTTGTAGTTGATCACCTTGTCGGCCCCGGCGGTTCGGGCAAGATCGTGTTTGTCGGCACTGCTGACGGTTGTGGCGACATGCGCCCCCAAAGCCTTTGCGATCTGGATTGCGACATGGCCGGTGCCGCCCGCGCCTGCATGGATCAATACCTTGTCGCCGGGCTTGATCGCCGCGCGTTCAACCAGCGCTTCCCAGCCGGTGATAAAGACCAATGGCGCGGCTGCGGCCTGGTCCATTGCGACGCCGTCAGGAATTTTTACCAGCAACCGGGCGGGCACCACCGCATGCTGCGCGTAGGTGCCGGGATCCCCACCCAGGCCGCCATTGCAGAAACACACGCGATCGCCGACGACAAGCCCGGTTACATCCGGTCCCACCGCCTGAACCTGTCCTGCGCCGTCATGACCAAGGATGATCCCCTTGCCATCGCCCAGATACGGGCCAAGCTGGCGGAAAAACGTGTCAGCCGGGTTCACGCTGGCAAATGACATGCGCACAAGCACGTCACCCGGCCCGGCAGGCCAGTTCAGATCGGTGTCGGTCAGCGACAAAACACTGGGATCACCGGTTTCCCGCATGAGTACTGATGTTGTGGTCATAGTCATCGTTTCCTGCGTTTTTGAATGGCGCATTGGCTGATCGCGGGCAGGGATCACATCACCTGTGGATCCGTCGGTTCGGGATCAACCCGGCCTGTTACCACAAGCCTAGCGTTTGGCCCCTTAAGGTCAATCGCTTTGCATCCCGGGCCTCGGAAAAGCCTTGCGGCAAAACCGCCTGTGCTGGCCACACCGGATCTGGCCGTTTCTGACGCGACGGTCGGGCAAAATTGTTTCCACTTCGACCCTTCCCATCCCGCGCTGAATTAACTATGGTCCCGCGTCACCAGGGTGGCAGAATAGAAAACAAATAATTAGGCCCTTATGCAAATACTGACAACGACACGTGAACTGGCAGCCTATTGCGCGGCTGCCGCCAGCCATCCTTATGTGACCATCGACACCGAATTCCTGCGTGAGCGGACGTATTATTCCAAGCTTTGCCTGATCCAGCTGGCCGTCCCCGGCAAAGGTGACGAGGGCGCGGTTCTGGTGGATGTTCTGTCGGGCGAAATCGCGCTTGATCCGTTGATTGACCTGTTTCGCGATGAAAGCGTGGTGAAGGTGTTTCACGCCGCGCGCCAGGATCTTGAGATTTTCTTTTTTGAAGGCGGTGTGTTTCCCAAGCCGTTTTTTGACACCCAGGTCGCGGCGATGGTCTGCGGATTTGGCGAACAGGTCGGCTATGAAACACTGGTGCGCAAAATTGCCAAACAGCCGCTTGATAAATCCTCGCGCTTCACGGATTGGTCGCGTCGGCCCTTGAGTGACCGGCAGATGACCTATGCGTTGGGCGACGTCACGCATCTGCGCGAGATCTATGAATTCCTGGCAGCACGAATACGCAAAACCAAGCGCGTCAAGTGGGTCGAGGAAGAGCTTGAGATGCTGACCGATCCCGCCACCTATATCATTGAGCCGGAAAACGCCTGGATGCGGCTGAAAACCCGCACCACCTCGGGCAAGTTTCTGGCCGTGGTGCGTGAACTGGCGCGGTTTCGCGAAACCTACGCCCAGGACAAAAACGTGCCGCGATCAAGGGTCTATAAGGATGATGCGTTGATGGAGCTGGCCTCGACCAAGCCCAAGACCCTGTCTGACCTCGGCAAATCGCGGTTGCTGTTGCGCGAGGCCCGGCGCGGCCCGATCGCCGACGGCATCCTGAAAGCGATTGAAGACGGCACGAACTGCCCGCCTGAAGATCATCCAACGGCGGAACCGCCACGGCAAAAAGTTAACGGCAATGAAGGCCTGGCCGATTTGTTGCGGGTCTTGCTGAAAGCCAAGGCCGAAAAAGCCGGGGTGGCGCAAAAGCTGATCGCATCCGCGGCTGATCTGGATGACATCGCGGCGGGCAATACCGAATGCCACGCCACACGCGGCTGGCGGCGGGATGTGTTTGGGGCGGATGCGTTAAAGCTATGTGCCGGAAAGATCGCGCTGTCAGCGGATGGCAGCAGCGTGACGCTTGTGGCGCTTTAGAAGTCGCACTTTTAGAAGTCGCGCCTGAAACCTTAAACGGGCACATTAAGTCAAACGGCCCGCGCTGTGTCGCGGGCCTTTCTTCTTCAGCGACGAACCGTGCGGCGGTTGTTGCGCGCGATCACCTGAATGTTGCGCACGCCAAGCAGTTTCTGCTCGGACACGAAATGCCCGACAATCACTTCACGCGACCGCTTGGTGCCTTGTGGCTGCGGTGTCAGCGGCGGGATCAAGCGGAAATCGTAAACCAACGTGCCTTTGTCCGGTGTTTCGCCCGCGCGGGGAACCAGTTCGGCCTCCCAGTGGCCCTGGGTTTCGGGCAAAGCGAAAGCGTGAATGATCGCGCCACCCGGCAAACGATCCACCTTCAGCGAGATCACTTCGGCGGCCAGCGGCCGGGGATCGACATATTCGCCGGTTTCGGTGACGGCGATGCGTTCTTCGCGGTCGCGGCCAAACCAGTTGAACGGGTTCAGGCGGGAATCCTGGACTGCACCGCATGCGGTCAGAAAGGTTAACAGGCTCAGCGTGGCGATTACTCTGGTCATCAGCATTGGATCCTTGGCTGCGTGGATAAGGCATAGCGCGAATTGCAGGGCTTTGAAAAGCCTCACAGCGTCGCTTTGTCCGGTTTTCCGTCTGGACCTTTGCAGATTGGCATCATAGGTGAAATGGCAGGGAAACAGCGGGATAGTATCAATGGCCAGCGCTGCATTTGAAGATATCGCCGAGAATTTCGAATTCCTGGACGATTGGGAAGACCGTTACCGGTTTGTGATCGAGCTTGGCAAAACCATGCTGCCGCTGGAAGACGCGTTCAAAGTGGCCGCGACCAAAGTTGAAGGCTGCGCCAGTCAGGTCTGGCTGGTGCCAGCGATTGAGGGCACCGGGCCGTCCGCCGTGTTCCGCTTTCGCGGCGACAGCGATGCGATGATCGTGCGCGGGCTGATCGCGGTGTTGCACGCACTGTTTGACGGGCTGACGGTCAGCGATGTTCTGAAGGTTGATGCCGGGGCCGAACTGGCGCGACTGGGGCTGGATCAGCACCTGTCAGCTCAGCGGTCAAACGGCGTGCGCGCGATGCTGGAACGTATTCGTTTATTGGCCCTTGCGGCAAAGGATGTTTGATAAATGACACATAAAATCAAAAAGTTGCTGGCAAGTCAGGGCTGGATCCTGGCCGATGGCGCGACCGGCACCAACCTGTTTAACATGGGGCTGGAAGCCGGTGAAGCGCCGGAAATCTGGAACGATCAGCATCCCGAACGGATCCGGGAATTGTATCTCGGCTCGGTCAATGCGGGCAGTGATTTGTTTCTGACCAACTCGTTCGGAGGCAATGCGTCGCGGCTGAAACTGCACAATGCCCAAGGCCGGGTACGCGAGCTAAACCGGATCGCGGCAGAAATCGGCCGCGATATTGCCGACCAAAGTGAACGGATGTTGATTGTCGCGGGCAGCATGGGCCCGACCGGCGACATCATGCAGCCGGTGGGTGAGTTGTCGCACGGGCTGGCGGTTGAGATGTTCCATGAACAGGCCGAGGGTCTGAAAGAGGGCGGCGCCGATGTGCTGTGGGTCGAGACGATCTCGGCCAAGGAAGAATTCGCGGCAGCGGCCGAGGCGATTTCGCTGGCCGGGATGCCCTGGTGCGGCACGATGAGCTTTGACACAGCAGGCCGCACGATGATGGGTCTGACGGCCACTGACATGGTCAAAATGGTCGAAGGACTGGCGCATAAGCCCTTGGCATTTGGGGCAAATTGCGGCGTTGGGGCGTCTGATTTGTTGCGCACGCTGATGGGGTTCGCGGCGGCTGATCCCAGCCTGCCAATGATCGCCAAGGGCAATGCCGGAATTCCGAAATACCAGGACGGGCATATTCACTACGATGGCACGCCCGAACTGATGGCCGATTATGCGGTGTTGGCGCGCGACATCGGCGGGTCGATCATCGGTGGCTGTTGTGGCACCATGCCTGAACATCTGACAAAAATGCGGGCGGCGCTTGAAACCACCCCCAAAGGTCCGGCCCCGACCCTTGACGAGATTGAAAGCCGGATCGGCGGATTTTCGTCAGCCTCAGACGGCACAGGCGCGGCTGCCGAAGCGGCTGCGGGCGAGGGTCGCAGGGCAGGTCGGCGTCGGCGCAGGTAAGGTCTTGATTTCAGTGGCGTCGGAATAAGAAATCAGAATGTCGCGAATGCCTTAGAAAATAACCTTGGACGACCTGTACTTGCTGGGACAGTTTCATTCACCCGCAGCAGGCGGCCAATTCGGGATTTCCCTCATGTCTGAAGAAGAAGATATCGTCCTAGCCGAGCTTGATGATGACGAACTTGTGCTGCAAATGCATGACGACCTTTATGACGGCCTGAGAGAGGAAATCATCGAGGCCGTCAATATCCTGCTGAGTCGCGACTGGATGCCATATGACGTGCTGACCAAGGCGCTGGTCGAAGGCATGCGGATCGTTGGCATCGACTTTCGCGATGGTATCCTGTTTGTGCCCGAGGTTTTGCTAGCCGCCAATGCGATGAAAGGTGGCATGGCCATCCTGAAACCGCTGCTGGCAGAAACCGGCGCGCCGCGTCTGGGCCGGATGGTGATCGGCACGGTCAAAGGCGACATCCATGACATCGGCAAGAATCTTGTGACGATGATGATGGAAGGCGCCGGGTTTGAAGTGACCGATCTGGGCATCAACAACCCGGTTGAGAACTATCTTGAGGCGCTGGAAAGTGACGAATACGATATTCTGGGCATGTCGGCCCTGCTGACGACGACGATGCCTTACATGAAGGTCGTGATCGACACGATGGTCGAAAAAGGCATGCGCGACGATTACACCGTGATGGTGGGTGGCGCGCCGTTGAACGAAGAATTCGCCAAAGCGATCGGGGCTGACGCCTATTGCCGGGATGCGGCTGTGGCGGTGGAAACGGCCAAGGAATTCATGGCCAAAAAGCACAACCAGATCAGCGCCTGACTTGGCCGCCCTGTTGGTTTTTCAAAGGCTCCGGGGTTCCGGGGCCTTTTCTTTTGCCGGCTTCAAGCCCAGATTGTGGGCAAGCAGGTATGCGAACGGAGGCTTTGCAATGCGGTTAGGCTTGTTTTTGGCGCTGATCGCCAGCGTCATCGCGCTGGCGGGGCTGACGGTTTATGT
>CAYXXQ010000152.1:0-8100 GCA_964469075.1 uncultured Rhodobacter sp. | reverse complement strand
CCTCGGTCCCCGGGGTGGCGCAGCGAACCGGGTCAACGAGTTATTACATTGAAATCGCACGTTTGCCGGGGCAGGCGGAAATGCCGGTTTTCAGCCTGATGCCGATGCCCGCACGGGTGGATGTCGTGTTGGCCAGCGAGCTGATCGAGGCCGCCCGCGCGATCGAGACCGGGTTTGTTTCACCGACACGAACCACGCTGATCGCCTCAATCAGCCGGGTTTATGCCACGGCGGAAAAGATCGACATGGGCGACGGCCGGTTTGATCCAGATGCTGCCAAAGACGCAGCGCAAGCGATGGCCAAGGCGTGTTTCCTGCTGGATCTGGAAGGGTTGGCGCAGGACAACGGCACCTTCATCAGCGCCACGATGTTTGGCGCCCTGTGTGGCAGCGGCGTGCTTCCTTGGGATGCGGATCTGTCCCGGCAAGTGCTGGGCATTGGGGCCGGGGCTGCGGCCAGCCAGCGCGGGTTTGATGCCGCTTGCCAGGCGGTTGCCACGCCGCCGGGTGACACGCCAACGCCTGAAGCAAGTGTTGTGATCGAACGGCAGCATCCCCTGCTTGCGGGCTTTGGTGATCTGCCGCTGGGCCTTAGGGATGTGATCGGGCATGGCTATGACCGATGCTGTGATTTTCAGGATAAAACCTATGGCGCGCTTTACGTGACGCGGCTGCAAGCCCTGTTGGAAGGGATCAGTCCAGGCGATCCGGTGACCGATCATGCGCTGGAAGAAGCGGCGCGGCGACTGGCTTTGTGGATGGCCTATGAGGACATCGCCCGGGTTGCCGATCTGAAAACCCGGCGGACAAGGTTTGCGGGCATCCGGGCCGAGGTGGAACTGCAACCGGGCCAGATCCTGCGGGTCACAGAATACCTGAAACCGCGCGCTGAAGAAGTCGCGGCGATCTTGCCGCTGCGTCTGGGTGTACGCCTGATGCGCCGGGTTGAAAAGGGCCGTGGCCTGCCGTTTCTGGGGCGGGGTATTTATCTGCAATCTTCCTCAGTCCTGGGGTTTTACCTGCTGCGCGGCCTTGCCGGAATGGCCCGTTTTCGCCGGTCTTCCTTGCGCTACCGCGATGAACAGACTGCGATTGAGGGGTGGCTGACATCCCTGAAATCAGTGCTGGCGGTTGAGCCTGGCTATGCCGCCGCGCTTGCGGAATTGCCGCGTGTTTTGAAAGGCTATTCTGACACGCAGATGCGCGGATTGAAGGCGTATCGCGACATCACGCAGCAGGTTGTTGCGCCCGACCTGGTGGCTGGGGTTGATGCCAGGTCCGCCCAAAAACTGCGCCGCGCGATTGCGGCGGCCCTATCGGATGACAGCCATAAAGCCCTTGCCGCTGCGCTGGCGGATGATGCAAATGACGCCCTTGACGTGCCAATTCTAAAGACGAAAGCCGACTCTGATGCTGACTAGCCAAAGACGCCTGACGGTGGAATGGGGCGATTGTGACCCGGCCAATATCGTCTTTTATCCCAGGTATTTCGCGTGGTTTGATGCCTCAACCGTGCATCACTTTGCGGCTGCCGGTCTGCCGAAACCTGAACTGGTGCGGCGGTATAACGTGGTTGGTTTCCCGATGGTCGATACCAGCGCCAAGTTTTATGTGCCGTCCAGCTATGGCGATGAGGTGGTGATCGAAACCATGATCAGCGAATTTGGTCGATCAAGTTTTCAGGTACATCACCGGCTGTTGCGGGGCGATGTTTTGGCGGTGGAAGGCTTTGAAAAGCGGGTTCTGGTGCAGAAATCTGACGATCAGAAGGGCATCAAATCCTGCCTTGTCCCGCCCGAGGTAATCGCGCTGTTTGGCTGACCGGCGAAGGGCTATGCCTTGACGATACGGTTGGCCAGCACACCGATATTCTCGATCTCAAGCTCAAATCGGTCGCCGGGGGTCAGGCGTTTGCCCTGCTCAAGCCCGCAGCCGGTGCCAACGGTGCCCGAGCCGATAACCTCCCCCGCGTAGATGGTTTCGCTGGCCGAGATATGCGCCAATATCTGGCCGAAATCGTGGTGCATGTCGCGGCTGTTGCCCCCACCCCAGACCGATCCATTGACCCGCGCCTGCATGTCCAGAGCGACGGGATGCGCAACCTCGTCGGCGGTCAGAATGTAGGGGCCAAGAATGTTGCCGGTGTCAAAATCCTTACCCTTGGCCGGGCCAAGCTGGCCGGGCATTTCCTGCATCTGCGCATCGCGGGCCGAAATATCGTTGAGGATGGTATAGCCAAAAATATGTTCTGCCGCGTTTTCGGGGCGGATATCCTTGCCGGTCTTGCCGATGACAATCGCCAATTCCAGTTCAATATCAAGATGTTCGGCGTAGGATGGCCAGATCACATCGGCCCCGTGGCCGATAAATGACATGCGGTTGCCTTTGTAATAGATCGGCTGCTGATACCAAACCGGTGGGATGTCAAAGCGGCGGCCTGTCATCTCGGCGGCGCGGGCAAAGCTGTTGATCAGATGGGTTTCAAACACCAGGCAGTCGCGATACTGGACCGGCATCACCGGCGGCAGAAAGGTCACCTCGACCACCGGGATCATGGTGCGTTTATTGGCGCGGCGCAGCAATCCATGCGCTTGCTCAAGGCCGTAATCGCCTTCTTGAATGACCGCCAGCATATCGGTGAAAATCGTGGTTTCATAGCGCGCCAGTTCGGCGGCGCGATCAAGATCAAGCAGCATTTCGTCGTCAAGGGCGGCCACCACGCGGGCGCGGTTTTGATGCAGAACGGTGGCGAGGCGCATGGCGTATTCCTTTGACGTCGCGGCGATGCTTGGCAGGGCAGGATGGCCGCGTTGCAATCCCTGCGTCCGGCAAATAAGCGAAATCACCCGGCTTTTCCATGCGGCAAATGCCGGTTTCGCCAGATAATCAGGCAGTTGGAACTGGACATCGCGTCCAAACACCAAGAGGGTTTGAAGACCACACAATGCAGGAAAGCCAAGAGGGTCGGTGAAATGATAACGGATTATGAACAACACGACGCAACCGCATTGGCTGACCTGGTTGCCAAGGGCGAAGTTTCGGCGGATGAATTGCTGGATGCGGCGCTTGAAAAAACCGCCGCCCTGAACCCCAGCCTGAACGCGATTGTGCATCTGCGCGCAGAAACCGCGCGCCAGAAAATCGCCGAGGGCCTGCCAAAAGGGCCGTTCGTAGGCGTGCCTTTCTTGCTGAAAGACCTCGGGGCCGAGGCGCGGGATTATCCGACCAACAATGGCTCGATCCTGTTTGCCGACAGTACCTGGACGTATGATTCCGAGATTTACTTGCGCCTGAAACGCGCGGGGCTTGTGACTTACGGGCGCACGACCAGCCCGGAACTTGGGGTCGGGCCAGTGACAGAATCCCAGGTTTACGGCGGGCCGACGCGCAATCCCTGGTGTCTTGATCGTACCTCAGGCGGGTCATCGGGCGGGGCGGGGGCTGCGGTGGCGGCGGGGATTGTGCCGGTCGCGCATGGCTCGGACGGTGGGGGGTCGGTGCGCATTCCGGCGTCGTCCTGCGGCTTGGTGGGCTTTAAGCAGACGCGCGCGCGTCTGCCGGATGGGCCGCAATCTGGCGAGGGCTGGGCCGGCATGGCAATCGACGGATTTCTGACCCGAAGCCTGCGCGATACGGCAGGCCTTCTGGATGCCACCGCCGGGCCTGATCTGGGCGCGCCATACAGCGCCCCACCGATGGGCATGAGTTTTACCGAGGCGATGAATACCCCGCCGCGCCCTTTGCGCATCCGCTTTTCCACCCACACGCTTAGCGGCATAAAGGTCCATGCCGAAGCGGCGGCAGCGGTTGAAAAAACCGCCGCGTTGCTGGCCGATCTTGGCCATGATGTTGAAGAATTTCGCCAGGATCCGACCCTGAATGTCGAGGCGATGATGTATGCCTGGACCAAGATCGTCGCCTGCGGCACAGCCTTGTCTGTTCAGGGGAAACTGGCCGGCGCACCGCTTGACCCGATGCAGGTGGAAGGCGTGACGCGCGGGGCGATAGCCTTAGCCAGCACGATTTCCGGCGCGGAATATCTGGCGTCGGTCAACGAAATTCATGCTTTTGGTCGACGCATGGCGCGGGTGTTTCTGGACTGCGATGTGCTGGTCACGCCGACCCTTGCCGAACCCCCGGCCAAGGTCGGCCGCCTGAAACCGGATGGTGAGGATTTTGCCGCCTATCGCAACGGTCCGGGCGGGGTGTTCGAATATTCCCCCTTTGCGGCGATCTTCAACGCCAGCGGTCAGCCTGCGGCGTCCTTGCCGCTGCATTGGACTGGCGATGATCTGCCGGTCGGCGTGCATCTGGCCGCCGCCTATGGCGAGGATGCGCTGGTGATGTCGCTGGCGGGGCAGCTTGAACAGACGGCACCCTGGCGGTCAAAACAGATGTCGCTGATTGATCAGGGGGGCGTTTTGCCGCCCCGTAAGTAAGCTGCTTCTGGCCTTCGCTTACGTGCGTTCAGCGGGGGTTTAGGGGCCGGAGTTTTGCATCAACAGGGTGTAAAACTGAACCGCCAGTTGCAGATTTTCAATCGACAGCCGCTCATTCGCGCCGTGGATTTTGGGGATATCCTCACCCAGCAGCACGAACGGGTTGATCCGGTAACTGTCATCGGCCACTTGCAAATAATGCCGCGTGTCCGTGGCCGCGATGGTCAGGCCAGGCACCACGATCAGATTGCCAAACACCTGTTTGAATGTGTCCGACAGCAGCAGATAGGCCGCATTATCCGCGCGTGAAACCGGGCTGGCCGCCGCCACGCTGTCTTCGCGCAGGCTGACGGTGACATCGGTGCCACCCAGATTATCATGCACATGCGCCATCAGCCCGTCGATGGTGTCGCGCGGATGCAGGCGGAAATTGACGGTGGCAACCGCCTGCTGCGGCAGCACGTTTTCCTTGGAGGAGCCGGACAACATCGTCGGCGCCATCGTCGTGCGCAGCATCGCGTCGGTGGCCGGGGATTTTGACAGCTCGGACACCAACAGCGGGGCAAACAGCCATTGATTGGCAAATAACACCCGCTGCAACAGCGGGAAATGCGGCCCAAGACCGTTGAAGAAATCCTTGGACGTATCAGTCAGACCGCCGGGGACCGGGGCGGCTTGCAAGGCGGCGACCGCAGTGGCGAGGGTGCCAACAGCCGTTTCACGCGGCGGCAGGGAGGAATGCCCGCCCTCGGCATGGGCGACCAGGTCGATCGTGGCATAGCCTTTTTCAGCGACATTGATGCTGGCGACATCCTGGGTCAGGCCGGGGATGACATCACGCAGGACCATTGATCCTTCGTCCAGTGTCCAGGCTAACTGTATGTTATTGTTTCGAAAATACTCAACAACGCCGCCAGCGCCTGACTTTCCGCTGATCTCTTCATCATGGCCAAAGCTGAAATAGATGGTGCGGGGCGGAACGTATCCCTGCGCCACCAGCGCGTCGGCGGCGTGCAGCATTGCGATCAACGCGCCCTTGTCGTCAAGCGTGCCCCGACCCCAGACATAGCCGTCAGCAACCACGCCCTCAAAGGGCGGATAATCCCAGTTTCCGGCCCCGGCATTGGCCACCGGCACGACATCGTAATGCGCCGTCAACAGGACCGGTTTCAACGCTTGATCCGCCCCTTTCCAGACGTAAAGCGGGGTGTGGCCGCCGATCATGATCTTGCTGGTGGCGGCTTTGAAATTGGGGAAAGTGTCATCAAGATAGGCGACGAAATTTTCAAACTCTGCGATAAGGCTGGTGTCGTCACCAATCATCGAGATGGTTTTGAACTTGACGGCCTGGCTAAGCTGGGCGGCGATCAGATCGCCGTCGATGCGGGGCAGATCGGCGCTGGGCGTCGTGGCGCTTGGGCCCTGATATCGGTATGTGTTGACCGCAAGAACCGCGATTAGCATAAGCAAAACTGCCAACAGCCCGCCGAACAGTTTCTTCCACATGATATTTTCCCCGCGTTTTCCGACAAATTTGAATGGTTTGGTGAAATCCTAGCACCGCTGCATCAGATCAACAAAGCATTCCGTAAGGGCAGGGTTGGCGCGACCATTGATTTGACGTGGCATGCGAACCTGATTACGCTTGCGCCGGTGAGCCCAAGGCCTGAAAACGTGCTGGAAACAGCGCCGGATCAGACCGAAACCGGCTGCTTTGCCAGCGCTTTGCTCAAGGCCCCGGCGCATCGAAAGACGTCACATGACACGCGATTATTCCAGTTTTCTATCGGGCAGCCCGGCGGTGGCCAAACCGGCGGTGGCGCCAATTGTCGCCCTTGGCTGGCAGGCCTATTTCGCCCAGCAAACCGATGTCGACGAGATGGCAAACTGCCCGCCTGTGCGGGTGACGCAGGTGCATCGCAACGGCTTGCAGGTGGTCGGCGACGGGATTGATATGTTGATCCCGCCGGGGCCTGAGGCGACGGTTGGCGACTGGCTGTTGCTGGATCGTGACCTGCCCAGTGCCAGCCGGGTTTTGCAAAGCAAAAGCCTGATCAAGCGGCGCGCGGCAGGCCACGACAGGCAGATGCAGCCGATCGCCGCCAATCTGGATACGGCCTTTATCGTGACGTCCTGCAACCAGGATTTCAACGTCGCGCGGCTGGAACGCTATCTCGCGTTGACGCTGGAGGCCAGGGTTGATCCGGTGATTGTGCTGACCAAGCCTGATTTGTGTGACGCGCCACAGGACTATGCGGATCGGGCGGCTGAAATCTCGGATCTGGTGCCGGTGGTGGTGCTGGATGCACGTGGCGATGCGGCGAAGACTGCGCTGGCGTCTTGGTGCAAACCGGGCAAGACGGTGGCGTTTTTAGGCTCCTCCGGGGTGGGGAAATCAACTTTGGTCAATGCGCTTTCCGAAATCGCCGGGGTGGAAACCCAGGCGATCCGCGAGGACGATGCCAAGGGGCGGCATACGACCACCAGACGGCAATTGCATTTCGTGCCTGGGGGCTGCGCGGTTCTGGACACACCGGGCATGCGGGAGTTGCAATTGGCGGATGCGGCCTCGGGCGTGGCCGATTTGTTTTCGGATTTGCACGATCTGTCACAGCAATGCCGCTTCAACGATTGCGCCCATGAGACGGAGCCGGGCTGCGCCGTCCGCGCCGCCTTAGACGCAGGCGAGATTGACAATGCCCGCCTGGGCCGCTGGCAAAAACTGATGGCTGAAGACCGTTTCAACACCGCCAGCATGTCTGAACGCAAGTCGCGCGACAAGGCTCTGGGCAAGACCATCCGCCAGATCAAGAAGGACTTGCAAAAGTAGCACCCGCTTGGGAGGGGTTTGCGGTGATGGGCCTTATCGAATTTGCTGATCGGCTTCATCAAGGTTATCAGATTGTCAGATAAAGGCGAAAGCACTAGCAAGAAACGACAGGCCAAATTCAGGAACAGACCATGCCGCTTAGCCCGATCGACGACACCATCACGCTTGCGCAGTTAACGGCTGAACCTTACGCGATTTATCGCCGCTTGCGGGCCGAGGCCCCGGTCATGCGTGTGCCGGCCCTTGGGCGTACGTTGCTGACGAAAGCTGCTGACACCCGCGCGGTCAAGGATGACCCGGTTCTGTTCAGTTCAGACGACCCCAATACACCGATGGAGCGCGCCTTTCAGGCCCATACTTTGATGCGCAAAGATGGCGCTGAACATATGCGCGAACGCATGGCGATGGTGCCGTCTTTTGCGCCTAAGAACCTGAAAAACCTTTGGATTCCGGCCTACCAGACATACGCATCGGACTATCTTGACCGGTTGCCAAAGGACGAGGTTATGGATTTGTTTCCGCATCTTGCCGGGCCTTTGGCGGCGCGGATTTTGGCGCATATTCTGGGAATTCCCGACGCCACCGACGCGGATATGCAGTTCTGGTCGCAGGCGCTGATTGATGGCGCGGGCAATTTCGGCTGGCAGGATGAACCGTTCCAGCGGGTCGATCGCGGGCATATCGCGATGAACGCTATGATCGCGCGTCAGGTTGACGTGCTGAAGAAAAACCCGGATCAGACGACGCTTTCGGTCATGGTCAATGCCGAAGATCCAATCCCGATGAGCCAGATCATCGCCAATATCAAAATCGCCATCGGCGGCGGTATCA
>CAYXXQ010000151.1:0-8112 GCA_964469075.1 uncultured Rhodobacter sp. | reverse complement strand
GGGCCAGCGGTAGGGCAAACGTGCCGCACCCGGCAAACAGATCAGCGATCTTTTTACTGGGACCGACGGCCTCGGTGACGGCACTGATCAGGGCGGTCTGGCCTTCCATCGTCGCTTGCAAAAAGGCACCGGGCGGTGGCACCACCGAGATCGGGCCAAATTTCTGAACGCACGGTTTCAGGCCGGCAACGACCTCCCCGTTCCAGCTAAGGCGGGCCAGGTCGAACTGGCCGCAAAGCTGCGCAAGCGTTGCCAGCAAGGGCCCATCGGCTGGTTTGGCATCCCTGACATCAATATCAAGCCCGGATTCCGAAACCGTCACGGCCAGACTGATTTCGCCTTTTCGGGTGGCGCCCAGCTTGGTCAGCTCTTCGAAAGCTGGCATGCCCGCCAGGATTTTTGGGTGCAACAGCGTGCAGGACGGGATCGCAAAGATCGTGTCCGACCCCCGCATGTGAAACCCGACAAGCGCGCCCTTTTTGGTACGCCGCCCGGTCAGCGTCGCCCTGCGCCGTGCAGCCGGGGGCGAGGTTGCGATCAGCCGAAATTCCGCCAAAACCCCATGTGCCGCAAGGGCGGTTTTGACGATGTCGGTCTTCCATTCGGCCAGAAACTCGTCCGCAGCGTGTTGCAACGCGCATCCGCCGCAGGATTTGAAATGCGGGCAGGGGGCTTTGACGCGGTCTTTTGACGGGGCCAGGACTTTGGCGCCGATCATTCGGTCGCCGTCAAGGTCGCCGCTGACTGTTTCACCCGGCAGACTGAACGGCACGAAGACCGGCCCAAACGGGCCTTCGGCGATGCCGTCGCCCTGATAGCCCAGCCGCTGAATGGTGAAGTCCTGGCTCATTCGGTCGGCTCAATCCCGATGAAGCCGCCTGACTGACGCTCCCAAAACCGGGCGTAAAGTCCGCTTTGTGTCAGCAATTCACTATGGGTGCCGTCTTCGACAATGCGTCCGGCATCGAGCACAACAATCCGGTCCATCCGGGCAATCGTTGACAGCCGGTGGGCAATCGCGATCACGGATTTACCCTCCATCACGCCGTAAAGCGTGGCCTGAATTGCCGCTTCCACCTCACTATCCAGGGCCGAGGTTGCCTCATCCAGCACAAGGATTGGCGCATTTTTCAGGATCACCCGCGCCAGCGCCACCCGCTGCCGCTGGCCGCCAGACAGTTTAACGCCGCGTTCCCCAACCTCGGCATCATAACCTTGATTGCCTTTAGGATCCTGTAAATCCAGAATGAAATCATGGGCTTCCGCGCGTCTTGCGGCCTCGACCATTTCCGCTTCCGTGGCCTCGGGACGGCCATAAAGGATGTTGTCGCGCACCGACCGGTGCAAAAGTGAGCTGTCCTGCGTCACCATCCCGATCTGCGCGCGCAGACTGTCCTGCGTGACATCGCGAATGTCCTGACCGTCAATGCGAATGGCCCCGCCTTCAACATCGTGAAACCGCAGCAGCAGGTTCACCAAGGTCGATTTCCCGGCACCGGAGCGCCCGACGATCCCGACTTTTTCCCCGCCTTTGATCGCAAGCACAACCTGATCAAGCCCGCCGGCACCCTTGCCATAATGATGGCTGACCGCATCCATTTTGATCGCGCAATCGGTGATCATAAGCTTCGGCGCATCCTTTTTGTCGGTCAGCGCAATCGGCTGGGCGATGGTTTCCATACCTTCGGCAACAACGCCCAACTGCTGAAACAGCGACGACAGCGCCCACATGATCCAGCCTGTCATCGCGTTTAGTCGCAACGTCAGTGCCGAGGCCGCGGCGACCGTACCGATGCTGGCAGCGCCTTGTTGCCACATCACAATCGCCCAGCCGATCACGGCCACGATCAGCGCGCCGTTGATCAGCGTCAGACCCAATTCCATCAGCGTGATCAGCCGCATTTGATGTGAAAACGCCTGCCGCGCCTTTTCAATCGCGTCTAATGCATAGTTTTCTTCGGTGGCGTTATGGGCAAACAGTTTGACCGACTGGATGTTGGAATAGCTGTCAACAATCCGGCCGTTGATCTCAGACCGGGCGTCGGAAAAAATCTTCGAGGCGCGGCCAATGCGCGGGATCGTCCAGCGCATCAGCACCATATAAGCCACCAGCCAGACCAGCAGAGGAATTGCCAGTCGCAGGTCGATATCGGCCAGCAACCAAAGCGCGCCGATCAGGTAGATGACGGCGTAAACCACCGCGTCAAACACCTGATACATCGCCTCGCCCGCCGCCGGTGCGGTTTGCATGATGCGATTGGCAATGCGGCCTGCGAAGTCATTTTGAAACCAACCAACTGACTGGCGCAAGACATGCCGGTGGCTGCGCCAGCGGATCAGCGTGCCGAGATTTGGCATAAATGCCTGATTCAGAAACGCCGCATCCAGAACTTGAAAAAAGGGACGCAACACCAAAATAAACAGGGCCAGTGCGGCCAGTTCCCAGCCATGATCCGTAAAGATCCGCTGCGGCGAGGTCTCGGCCAGCAAGTCCACGATCCGGCCAGCGAAATAGATCAGCGCGATCTCAATGATGCCGACAATCGCCGTTAGAAACACGATCATCGCCAAAACTTTGCGCAATGGTCGCAGATACTCGTTCAGAAACGGCAACAGCTTTGACGGCGGCGAGTCAGTGTCATCATAGGCGACATAGGGATCAACCAGGTTTTCGAAAAACCGGAACATGGGACAACTCGTGGATTTGGGCGATACTTGAAGGCGAAAGGAAAACACCATGAACGGCGGCAGGGCAAGGGCAAAGCAGCCAGCCGGGCTGTCGAATGCCTGGCCTTAGTTGCCGATCAACAGCAATACCAGGAACCCGACCAGCATCAATGCCATGCTGTAATTGAAGACCTGCAAGCGCCAGGCAGTGTTCAAAAACCGCCCGATCGACTTGCCCAAACCAACCCAGGCGAGGGTTGACGAAAGCCCTGCCAGAACGAAAACACCAGAAATAATCATAGCGGTTACAACAGGTTGGACGGTGGTGATGAATTGTGAGGAGATGGCAATCGCCGCTAGCCAGCTTTTGGGATTAACCCATTGGAACGCCGCCGCCTGAAGAAACGTCAGCGGTCGGGTCGGCGCGTCGGTCGAGCCCGGCACCTTGGCATTGGCGATTTTCCAGGCGATCCACAGCAGCATCACCGCCCCGCCATAGCGCAGGATTTGTTGCAACAGCGGGCTTTGGCGAAACAGCTCACCAAGGCCAAGGCCGACCAGAAAGATCATCACCGGAAAGCCGGTCGAAACCCCCAAAACATGCGGGATCGAGGCGCGCATGCCATAAGTCGCGCCCGAACTGGCCAGCATCGAGTTGTTCGGCCCCGGCGTCCACGACGCCGCGAAGGCCATACCGGCCAGCGAAAGAAGCATTTCAAAGGTCATGTTGGTCCAATAGGTCGTAACTGCTGACCTATGATGGAGATGCAAACCGGATCGGTCAAGCCAGCAATTCTGCCTTGGTCAGACGAAACCCCGACTCTATCCAACTCTGTTCCAGTGATTTCAGGCAAGCCCCTAGCGCGGCGCCTTTTAGTGACAGATCCGCAGCGCGCACCGGAAAAACCTGCTGGCTGGCATTGGTCAAACTGGTGTGCAAATCCGGTTCAAGCGGCATATCCAACAAGGTCGCACGCAGCAGCGCAACATCGACCGCCGATCCCGCATTGTGGCGATAAGCGATTTCAGACAGGCCGGTTTGCGGCGCAATGTGATCGCGATAAAGCGAAAAGCGCCGGTGGTCAGCGCGGCTCATCCGCAGGTTATCTTTGACGTTTTGACCCCCCAAAGCCGCCAATCGGCGCACCCAGTTTGGGGCGGTTTTCGCAAGGCCTTCCAGATGGATCAGCGGCGCCAAATTGTTGGCAATGGCGCCCGGTAAAATGCGCGCCAAGATCCCCGCCTGCGCCATCACAGCGACGCTTGGCGCGGGATCGGGGGCGGCCAGAAGCTTGCATATTTCGGTGCCGACCCGCTCCTTTGACAGGGTGTCGACCCCTTCGGCCAGTTCCGCACAAGCGGCTAGCGCGTCTGGATCAATGCCGCCACCAGGGTCGCCAAACCAAGCGTGAAAGCGGAAAAACCGCAGGATCCGCAGGTAATCTTCCCGAATGCGATCCCCTGCGTCATCAATGAACCGCACCCGGCGTTTCACCAGATCGTCAAGCCCGCCCAACGGGTCCAACAACACACCCTCGGCTGTCGCATAAAGCGCGTTCATGGTGAAATCCCGTCGATGCGCATCCTGTTCGACCGCATCAGCAAAGGCGATCACGGCACGGCGGCCATCGGTTTCAACATCCTTGCGAAACGTCGTCACCTCATAGCCGATGCCACCGGAAACAACGGTGATCGTGCCATGTTCAATGCCGGTCGGGACAGGATGCAGCCCGGCCTGTTCAGCCAGATTCATGACGGTTTCAGGCCGCGCATCGCTGGCCAGATCAACATCAGCAACCGGCGCGCCCAGCAATTCGTTGCGCACACATCCGCCCACCGCATAGGCCTGATACCCGGCCTCGGTCAGCATCGAAAACACCGCCTGGGCTTCAGCGCATTCAAGCCAATCCGCTGAAATCCGGGTCATTGGGTCAGTCTTTCGGCAAATCCGCGCAATATCCGCGCCGTCGCGCCCCAAATATAATAGGGGCCATAGGGGATCGTATAGTATTGCCTTCGCGTGCCGCCCCAAAAGCGGCCTTCAATCAGGTAGTTTGCGGGATCGGCCAGATAGGCCAGCGGCACCTCAAAAACCTCCGCGACCTCACCAGTTTCGGGGATTGGCGTGAACCGGTTTTTGACCTGGCCAACCACCGGCACAATCGTGAAACTGGTGACAGTTTCATGAAACGGCATGCGCCCAAGAACGTCGACATTATCGGGGTGAAGCCCGATTTCTTCATGCGCCTCGCGCAGCGCCGTCGCCGTTTCATCGCTGTCTGTGGCGTCGACCTTGCCGCCGGGAAAAGCGATCTGCCCCGGATGATGTTTCAGATGCGATGCACGTTTTGTCAAGATAACGTTCAGGCCGATAGGCGTGGCGATCAAGGGCACCAAAACGGCGGCTGGACGCAGTTTTGCAGCAACCGGCCAAGTGTTGCGCACCTGCGGATTGAGGTCAAAATCAGACGAAGCACCCGCAGTCTGCCGGTACAAAGCCTCCACCACATTTTCGATTGTATCAACCCGTGCGATCATCCCCCCTACATGGAGGAGCGTCGCCCACGGGGCAAGATCAGTTTTCTGGTTTTGTGGCAATCCGGCGGCTGGTTAAGGGTCGCGCGTTGCCTCAAACCCCAGGGTTTCGGGCGCAAACTCATAATGCGCGCTGCAAAACTGGCAATCGGCGGTGACTTTGCCGTCTTCGGTTGTCATCGTTGAGATGTCTTTGGCCGAATAAATAGACATCGCCTGCACGACTTTTTCCGGCCCGCAGGTGCAGCCGAATTTGACCGGCTGGGCGTCATATACCCGCAAGGTTTCTTCGTGAAACAGCCGGTAAAGCAATTCGGTCGGGGCGACCTGTGGGCCGACCAACTCAAGCTCTTCCAGGGTATCAAGATGCAGGTTTATCCGGCCCCAGTTTTCGCCATCGTCATCATGTACCAAATCCTCCGCCGCCAGCAGGCCAGCATCGCCGCTTGATCCCGTCGCATGCGGCGAAGCTTTGGGCATATGCTGGATCATCACGCCCCCTGCGCGCCAGCTTTCGCCCTTACCGGGCGCGCTGGATTTGCCCATCGCAATGGCAAAGCGGGTCGGCAGCTGTTCGGATTGCGCAAAATATGTCGCCGCACATGCCGAGAGGGAGCCACCGACCAGCGGCGTGATCCCCTGGTAAGGCGACATCCCTTCACCCTGATCAATCAGGATCGCAAACATGCCATCCCCGATCATCGAAAACGGCGTACCGGTTTCTTCGTTCAGCCGGTCAGCATCATAACTTGCATAGGCGCGAATGCGCGCGGGCTGGCCTTCTTCGGACGGGCCATAATAATCTGTCGCGATCAGCCGCAATGGGCCGCTGCCGCGAATTTGCAGGGACAATTTCCAGCGAAGTTTAACGGTTTGGCCGATCAGGGCGGTCAAAATCGCAGCCTCTGCAACCATCGCTTCAACCGATGCGGGGTAATCATGCTGCCGCAGAACACCTTCCAGCACACCATCCAGTCGCGCAACGCGACCGCGAATGTCGGCGCGATCCAGTTGAAAGGGCAGAACTGTGTCATCCCAGGCGATTTTATTTGGCAAATTCATCGGTGCGCTGCTTTCCTTGACCTTATGCGACTGCGGTTTTAGGTGGGATTGCAAACCCTAGATTTCAAACAACTTTGGTCTGAAAACTGATTCGCAAATGCCTGCAAAACCACAACCTGTGATCCATTAAAGAACTTGCAGAGACATGGCAATCCGACCGACATGCGCCCGACTTATGCGCAAAGAAAGGACCGGCACTGATGATCCGGCGATTTGATGAACCTATCCGGGCTGGTGTCCAATATCGGACCCGTGCTGGCGCCTATGGTTTGATTTTGCGCGGACGCCAGGCTTTGCTGACATTTCAAAGCCAACCGAAGGCTGAGTATCAATTGCCAGGTGGTGGCATTGATCCTGGTGAAACACCGATCAAGGCCCTCTACCGCGAAGTGATGGAAGAAACTGGCTGGGGGATCAGGGTCAGCCATCGACTTGGGGCGTTTCAGCGCTACACCTACATGCCCGACTACGATCTTTGGGCACGCAAAATCTGCCATATTTATCTGTGCCGTCCGACCCGAAAAATGGGACCGATAGTTGAGCCTTTCCACAAAGCAGAATGGATGGATGCAACTGAGGCATCGTACCTTCTGGCCAATGGCGGGGATCGCCATTTCGTGCAGCAGTTCATGCGATTTGGCTTACGGTGTTAAGTTGAAACAACACAGCCGACAAATCGTCTGATGTTTCTGCTTTACCTGAATAATTCTGCGCCTCCCAAACCAGATCCGCCAACATTTCCGGCCCGGCACTTTCAGACAGTGCTGACACCATCTGTACGAACCGCGCATCCCCCAAAAGTTCCCCGGCTGGGTTCTCAGCCTCAGTAAATCCGTCGGAGTAGATCAGCAGCCGGTCCGATGACGCCAGTTGCGTCTTGAATATCTGATAATCTGCTGCCGGGAACAGCCCGATCGGCAAGCCGCCGGTTCCAATATACGCGGGTGGCGTATCTTTGCGGATCAACATCGGCGAAGGATGCCCGGCCTGCACCATGCTGACCACGCCGCTGTTCAGATCAAACTCTGCCAGCAGAATTGTCAGGTAAAGATCGGTGTCAAATTCGTCTATCATTCGGCGATTTAGGGCCATCGCGATTTCATCGGGCTTGCGGAGCGCATAGGTGCCATCCGCCTGATGCTGCATTGCGATGCTGTAAGCCGGATTACCTGCCCCCAAACACCCGGCCAGCCGAGTTGTCATCAGGGCGGAGCTGACCCCGTGACCCGACACATCAAACGCGTAAATCCCCAGCATTTTCGGGCTGTTATAGTAGACACCGACCATATCGCCGCCGATATGGCCACTTGATTGCAGGATCAGCGAAACATCCGCACGCTCCAGCTGAAGATGGGTTTCTGGCAAAAGGCTTTGCTGCAACTTCTTTGCTTCAAGCAAATCCCGATCAATCGAAGTATAGAGCGCCTGTAATTCGGCCAATGCCTGGGTGACAGAATGGTTTTTTTCCAGCAATTCCTTGTGCATACCAAGCACCCGTTCACCGGCATGCAACCGCGCCTGCAATTCACCAGAATTCACCGGTTTGGTCAAAAAATCATCAGCCCCAACGCCAAGCCCCTCCGCGACTTCGCTTTTGCTGTCTTTTGACGTCAGCAAAATGAAATACCCATAAGCAGACTGGTTTAACGCCCGGAATGCCTGGCAAAACTCCAGCCCATCCATTCCGGGCATCATCCAATCGCTGATCACGATATCGACATGCGTGGCCTTGCATATCTCCAGGGCATCATGGCCAGACTCAGCCTCCAAAACTTCATAGCCCCAAGCCTCCAAGTTCGCCGTCAGAAGGCGTCTTTGCAGGCGGCTGTCGTCAACAACCAGAATGGA
>CAYXXQ010000150.1:2839-8192 GCA_964469075.1 uncultured Rhodobacter sp. | reverse complement strand
TATGGTGACCCCGAGAGGATTCGAACCTCTGGCCTGCCCCTTAGGAGGGGGCCGCTCTATCCAGCTGAGCTACGGGGCCTTTGGGGAGCTTTGTTGCGGGTTTTGCGTCAGGGATCAAGTCTGGATCGGGATGTTTTCGCCCCGATCCGCCGCTTAGCGGATGACCACGCGGGCCATTGGAGTCCAGCTTTCCAGGATGTAGCGCAGCACTGTGGCGTCAAAGGCGATGCAGCCTTCGGTGGGGTGGCGGGGTTTGCGCCAGACATGCAAGAATATCGCTGATCCAGCCCCTGGCACTGCCCTTGGCCAGTTAAAATCAAGCACCGCGAACATGTCGTAAAGCGGGTCGGTGCGGCGCAGGGCCTCGTGACTGAACGGGTGGTTCCTGGCGCTTAGGCCGTGGTTGTAATGCGGGTCATGCGGGTCGTCGGACCAGATGTCGCCCGGGCCAATTGTATGGCTGGGAAAACAGACGTTTAAGGGCGGCAATCGGTCAGGGCGAAAGCCCGCGCCTGCGATTTGAAAGCGGCCAAGGGGGGTGATGCCGTCGCCTTCGCCGCGCTTGACGCCGATGCCGCTGCGTCCGACCGAACAGGGGAAAAACCCGCCGCGATAGCGCGCGCCATTTTGGCTGATCACCAGATCGGTCGCGTGTGGGATCATAGCAGCGGGATCATAGCATATGCCCGCTTTTGGCGGCCTTGGTGTCAAGATAGCCTTCGTTGTGAATATTGCGCCCAACAGCCAGGGGCACACGCTTAAACACTTCCAGCCCTGCATGCCGCATCATGGCCACCTTGTTGGGGTTGTTGGTCATCAAACGAACCGCCCCAAATCCCATTGATTTCAGGATCTCGGCCCCCAGCCGGAAGTCCCGTTCGTCATCTTCAAAACCCAAGCGGTGATTGGCCTCGACCGTGTCAAAGCCTTGATCTTGCAGGGAATAGGCGCGCATCTTGTTGGCAAGGCCGATGCCGCGCCCCTCCTGATTGAGGTAAAGAAGGACGCCGGCACCTTCTTCGCCGATCTGTTTCAGGGCTGCCCGCAGTTGTGGGCCGCAATCGCATTTTAGCGAGCCCAGAAGATCGCCGGTAAAACAGGCGGAATGCAGGCGCACCAACACGGGTTTGCTGCGATCAGGACGGCCGATTTCAACCGCGTAATGCTCCTCACCGCCATCTTCGGGGCGAAACACGTGCAGGCGCCCGGCCTCAGACACTTCAAGCGGCAGCCGGGCTGCGGTGATTTCATGCAAGGGGCTGGTATTTTGCAACAGGGCCGCATCTTCAGACAGGTCAAGATGGTTCAACCCGAGTTCGGCGGCAAACGCCGCACCATCAGCCAGATCAGCCACCAAAGCGGCAGGCAAAAGGCGCGCTTGTTTACAAAGCGCAATTGCCGCACGGTGAATGTCGGCGGGGCCGTCGCGGTCGCTGTGACACGGGCCTTTCATAGGGTTCATCAAATCGCCGGAAGGGTCAGAAATCGCGGTGATCCAGCCTCTATCGGCCTGATCGGGCAGATGTAAGCGCGCCAGATCACCGTCATAGGCGCGCGCGCGCAGGGTTTCAGCACGCCTAGCGGTTATTGCCAGAACCGAAGGCAAACCTAATGTGCGAATATCCTGAAACCGTTCCTGCGTCAGGGTTTCAGCGGCCATTACCAGCCCGGCCCTGCCGTTCATCGACAGAACAACCCCGACCCCCATGCGCAGATCTGTGCGCAGGCGGGCAATCATTTCGATGATCGAAGGTTGCAGCGACATCAGGCATCCTTTGTTACAATCCTGGGCTTTCCTATATCCCGAGACATAGGAATATGAAACATTTCCCGCAAATTTGACACGAGCCTGTGAGACATCGCAGCATAATCTTGTTGTTGGGCGCGTTTAGCCACATCTCTTACGTAGAAACGACAACCGGAGACAATCTGATGAGCAATGTCAAAAAGATCCTCATGGTCGATGACGATGAAGACCTGCGCGAGGCGCTGGCCGATCAATTGTTGCTGACAGAAGAGTTCGACGTCTTTGAGGCCGCCGATGGTGCGGGCGGGTTGGAAAAGGCAAAGCAAGCGATCTATGACCTCGTGCTTCTGGATGTCGGCCTGCCGGATATGGATGGCCGGGAGTTGTGCCGCCTGATGCGCAAGCAAGGCGTGAAATGCCCGGTGGTCATGCTGACCGGCCATGACAGCGACTCCGATACTATTCTGGGGCTGGATGCCGGGGCCAATGATTATGTGTCAAAACCGTTCAAATTTCCGGTGCTGCTGGCCCGTATTCGTGCGCAGTTGCGCCAACATGAACAAAGCGAAGACGCGGTTTTTCAGCTTGGGCCTTATACGTTCAAACCGGCCAACAAGATGCTGATCACTGAGGACGACAAGAAAATCCGCTTGACGGAGAAGGAAACGAATATCCTGAAATTCCTGTACCGCGCCACGGATGGCGTGGTCGCGCGGGACATTCTGCTGCATGAGGTCTGGGGCTATAACGCCGGGGTCACCACGCATACGCTGGAAACCCATATCTACCGCCTGCGTCAGAAGATTGAGCCGGACCCCTCCAATGCGCGGTTGTTGGTGACAGAAAGCGGCGGCTATCGTTTGGTGGCCTAGGCTGGCTGGATTTTATGCCTTCGGCGAGGATATTTGAACCAAGTGGAACAGCGGTTGCAGGGCAGTTGGCCGGGCCTTATGGTCCCCCAACCCTTGACCTAGGAGGTTCCCTTGTCCTTCACCCTAGCCACCTGGAATATCAATTCCGTCCGCCTGCGTGAGCCTTTGGTTCTGAAACTTCTTGAGGAAGAAGCGCCGGATATCCTGTGCCTTCAGGAATGCAAGTCCCCCGTCGACAAGATCCCGACCGAAGGTTTTGCCGCCCTTGGATACACGCATATGATTGCCAATGGGCAGAAGGGCTATAACGGCGTTGCGATCCTGTCAAAACTGCCCATTCGCGATGTCGGACAGCAGGATTTTGCCAATCTGGGCCATGCCCGCCATATCGCGGGGCGGCTTGAAAACGGCGTGACGATCCACAATTTTTACGTTCCCGCCGGGGGTGATGCGTCGGATCGCGAGGTCAATGAAAAGTTTGGCCAGAAGCTGGATTACCTGACCGAAATGCGCGACTGGTTTCATGGCGAAACACCCAAGCGGTCGGTGCTGGTGGGCGATTTGAACATCGCGCCGCGGGAAGATGATGTCTGGTCGCATAAGCAGTTGTTAAAGATCGTCAGCCATACCCCGGTCGAAGTGGCGCATCTGACCGATGTGCAGGAAGCTGGCGACTGGGTCGACATCACTCGGCAAGATATCCCGGACGGCCCGTTGTTCAGCTGGTGGTCTTACCGGGCCAAGGATTGGAGCGGGACTGATAAGGGTCGGCGGCTTGATCACGTCTGGGCAACCTCGGACATTTCCAGTTCCGGCCATTCCAGCCGGGTGTTGCGCGACGTGCGCGGCTGGCAACAGCCTTCGGACCATGCGCCGGTGTTTGCGACATTTGATCTCGGCACCTAAGGGCAAGGCTTGGGTCAACAGGGCTTGGAGCGGCGGTCGGGGCTTCCTACATAGGGGTCAGTTTGCGGCGACATGCCGAATAAGGAGATGAGCAAGATGATGGAACTTGGTGGAAATGCAGACGCGGCGTTGATCACGGACGGCAATGAGGCGACCTTCATGCAGGACGTGATCGAGGCCAGCAATGACATACCGGTGATCGTGGATTTCTGGGCGCCCTGGTGTGGCCCCTGCAAAAGCCTTGGCCCTGCCCTTGAGGCCGAGGTTCAGGCCGCTGGTGGCAAGGTCAAAATGGTCAAGATCAACGTTGACGAAAACCAGCAGATCGCCTCGCAGATGCGCATCCAGTCGATCCCTGCGGTTTACGCCTTTCATGAGGGCAAGCCGGTTGACGGCTTCATGGGCAACCAAACGCCCAGCCAGTTGAAGGCCTTTGTTGCCAAACTGGCCGAGCTGGGCCCCGATGGCGGGCTGGGCGAAGCGCTGGAAATGGCGGAACAGATGCTGGCAGACGGGGAGGCGGTTGATGCCGCGCAGACCTTCGCTGCGATCCTTGAGGAAGACCCCAACAGCGCTGGCGCCTATGCGGGCCTTGTGCGCGCGCATCTGGCACTTGATGAGGCGGACAAGGCCAAGGCAATGCTGGCCGGAGCACCCGATGCGATCAAGTCATCGCCGGAGATCACCGCCATTCAGGCCCAGATCGACCTGGCCGAAGAAGCCGCCGAGGCAGGCCCGATCGGCGAATTGCGCGCAGCCCTTGATGGCAAACCTGACGATCACCAAATTCGGTTTGACCTGGCGACAGCCCTGGCAGCGACCGGTGATAACGAAGCCGCCATCGCCGAATTGCTGGAGCTTTTCAAGCGTGACCGGGAATGGAATGACGGCGCTGCCAAGACGCAGTTGTTCAAGATTTTCGACACGCTGAAGCCCGAAGATCCGCTGGTTCTGGCCGGGCGGCGCAAGCTTTCGTCGATGATCTTTGCCTGAACGCGCTTTTCCCTTAGGCTAGGCCTTATGTTCAATCCAGTCGATCTGCCGGACACGATCCCGATCTTCCCGTTGCCGGGTGCGCTGTTGTTGCCGCGCGCCCGGCTGCCCCTCAATATATTTGAGCCGCGCTATCTGGCGATGCTGGAAGACACGCTGAAAACCCCGGCGCGGCTGATCGGTATGGTCCAGCCGATTGCGGTGCCCGGCAAGAACGAGACCCAGCCCAAGCTGCACCGGATCGGCTGCGTCGGACGGGTGATGGCGTTTTCGGAAACCGATGATGGGCGGTATATGATCACTTTGCGGGGGATTTCGCGGTTTCAGATCGAAAATACGCTGGCTGGGTTTGAACCCTATATGCGGGCCGAAGTCACCTGGGACGGGTTTGCGCATGATCTTGGCCCAACCGAAAAAGACCCCAATTTCAAGCGCGGCCTGCTGCTGACGACGTTGAGGCGCTATTTCGACATTACCGGGTTGAAGTCGGATTGGGAGAACCTGGAAAAAGCGGATGAGGAGTTGTTGGTAAACTCCCTCTCTATGCTGTGCCCGTTTGATATAGAGGACAAACAAGCCCTGCTTGAAGCCAAAAACCTGCTTCAGCGGCGTGAAACCCTGCAAACCCTGATGGAATTCGCCATCGCCAGCGGTGGCGAAGGCTACAAACTGCAATGACCGACCTACAACCCGGACCTGACCCGCGCATGCTGGAGGCCCTGGTCTGCCCCGTCACGCACGGCCCCCTGGCCTATGACGCAAAAGCGCAGGAACTGGTGTCCAAACACGCAAACCTGGCCTTCCCCATCCGCAACGGTATCCCTGTGATGCTGGT
>CAYXXQ010000150.1:0-2739 GCA_964469075.1 uncultured Rhodobacter sp. | reverse complement strand
GCGACGAGTGACAAGCCGATTAGAATTGGTCACGAAAGCTTTTTTCATAACGTCCGGCGGCACCTCAAAAGGGTGCCGCCAATTTCAAGGCTGAATCAAACCGCTTAAAATGGCGATAGTAAGTGCTTGTTCACGGGTAGAGGCATCCAGTTTTTTTCGGGCAGAATCCGTGTGTTTGCGGACGGTTATTTCCGCGATTCCCAGTTTTTCGGAAATTCGAGCGTTCATATGGCCCTGTGCCAGCAACAACAGAACCTCGGTTTCGCGCGGGCTTAGTTGAACCAAATCCGGATTAATCTGATAATGGCTGTCACTGGAAATCAAAGGCAGCCCAATATTCATTGCAAGCAATGACATGACAACGTTCAGCCTGCCAAACTGATCCGGTTCACCTTCGCGTTCAAAGCCCAGTTCCTGAAAATCATGCTCACTTGCAAAGGTCAGAATTTTTCGGCTGCCCGACGCATTTGCCACATAAGGCGTGCCGACGGTCGAACGGTAAACTCGGCTTAACCCGTCATAGAATACATCCATTTCCTTCTTGTTTTTATCGCACGCAACCCGTGTTCCGGCCTGCCATTTAATCGCTGATGTGGACGTGTTCAGGTGTCGGACAAACGGATCAATCTCATAAAGCTCCTCCGCCATGTAGTCGTTCATCCAGTTCTGATCCATCGAACTCATGATCCAAAGCGGGTCTGAATGCCCGTCTTTGAACTCAGCTCCCAGTAATGCAGAACCACCTAATTCCTGAATGATGTCGTTTGCGATGATCCATCTGGATTCGTGATCCTCAGTCCCTTGAAATCGGTCTAAGATGTCGGTTGTCAGGTTCAGAAAAGAACTCATATCAATATCCATTTTGCTTAAAAATTGCCCGTTAGGCAGACGCAGGATAGCACGCGCGTTGAATTTTTCAAAATTCAACCTGAAAATCTGGGGGTATCCGGCGTGGCAATCTCGCCCCAGACAGGTAGACCCCACGGGCCTATTGGACTCGCCTTTGCCTCGCGACAGGTTGCAAACCGTTGCTGTCAGCCGTGATCTGGATCGTCTTTTTGGTAGCTTCGGATCGCGCTGGCGACCGTGATCCGGTAGTCCTGAAACAGCATGGAATTGCCCGCGTCCTGGGCAGCCTGATGATCGGATTGCGCGCGCCAGGCCAGCACTGCCGCCTCGTCGCGCCAGAAGGACAGCGACAGCAGTTTGCCGGGATTGGTCAGGCTTTCAAACCTTTCGACCGACAGGAACCCGTCGATTTCTTTCAGCCGGTCACGAAGGTCGGCGGCGATGTCGAGGTATTCGTTGGTTTTGCCGGGTTTTATGGTAACCTCAAAAATCACGACATGCATGGCTTGGCCTTGTCTTTCAAATCGCCTGCCCCTGCATCAGACGCGGCAGATCGCCGGTCAGCCCGGCGGCTTGGCGGATCAGCCCGCGCCTGACCCCCGGCAGAGCGTTGACCAGGCCAAGGCCCAGGTCTCGTCCGGCCCTGAGCCAGGGATTATCGTTTGAAAACAGCCGGTTGATACCATCCGTCGCCACCGCCATGGAGGTCACGTCGAACCGCCGCCATTGCTGGTAACGCTCCAACACCAGCGGCGAGGTGACGTCTTCGCCGCGGCGTTTGGCCAGAACCAGCACCTCGGCCAAAGCGGCGATATCGCGCAGGCCCATGTTCAGCCCCTGTCCCGCCAGCGGGTGCATTCCGTGTGCCGCATCGCCAACCAGAACCAGACGCTCCGCGATGAAACTGTTGGCGACCGTCAGCTTTAGCGGATAGGCAAAGCGCGCACCTTCCAGCTTGATCTTACCCAGGAAATCGCCGAAATGCGGTCGCAGCTCGGCCAGATAATCCGCGTTGCTTAGCCCATTGATCCAGGCCGCGCGCGCGGCTGTTTCGGCCCAGACGATGGAACAGCGGTTGCCCGGCAGAGGCAGGATGCCCAGCGGGCCTGAGGGCATGAAAAACTGATGCGCGATACCATTATGCGGCAATTCATGGGCAATCGCACAGACCAGCCCGGTTTGGTCGTAACCCCAGCCGGTGCGGGAAATTCCGGCCCGCCGCGCGGTGTCACTATCGCGCCCGTCACAGCCAACCAGCAAGCCAGCAGTCAGGGTCTGACCGGTATCAAGCGTCACCTCGGCATGGGTTTTGTGAATGGCCTGATCTGTCACACGACATTCGTTGGTCTGGGTAATTCTGGGGTGCGCCGCAATCGCCGCCAGCAAGGCGCGGCGCAGATAGCGATCTTCCAGCATATGCCCCATCGGGCCTTCTTCGATCTCCTGATGATCGAAATGCAGGGTGAACGGGCCTGCCCCCTCGCCCGGGCGGCCATCGCTGGCGATGATGTCAAGGATCGGCTGGCTGTTGGCCGCGACCTGATCCCAGATACCAAGGGCCGCCAGCATACGTTTGGACGCCAGCGCCAGCGCATAGGCACGGCCGTCAAAATCGTCATAGATCAGCCGGGCCAGCGGCAACGCGTCAACCACGGTCACGCTGAACCCGCCCTGGGCCAGCGCCAAGGCCAGCGCCGGGCCGTTCAGGCCACCGCCGACGATCAGAATATCACTGTCAGGTTTCATGTGCTTCAATATGAACTTTCGTTCGGGATTGTCCATTGGCGATTGCCCCGCTACCGTTCCCAAAACCTTATCTAGGAGACGTACGCGATGTCGCAGGAATGGCTGTTCATGAGTGCCAGCGAACTGGGCCGGGGAATCGACCAC
>CAYXXQ010000149.1:1605-8214 GCA_964469075.1 uncultured Rhodobacter sp. | reverse complement strand
GAACAGATCGCAGCTGTGATCCAGGACCACGATATCCTGCGGCTGAAAGGCTTTGCCGCTGTCACCGGCAAACCGCTGCGCCTGACTATCCAGGCGGTCGGCCCACGCATCGACAACTATTTCGACCGCCCGTTTGCCGCTGAAGAACCCCGCCAAACCCGCTTTGTGGTCATCGGCCAGGCCGGGCTCGATCACGCCGCAATCACCCGCGCGCTAACCGAATGACGCGCGAAGTCATCATATCAAGGGGCGATCCCACCAGCGAAGGCGCCACCCGGCTGCTGACGGCCAGCCACGCCTTGATGCAGGCACTGTTCCCGGCAGAATCAAACCACTTTTTGTCGATCGAAGCGCTGACAGGCGACGACATCCGGTTCTTCATTGCCGAACTGGACGGCGAAGTTGCCGGTTGCGCAGCACTTGCCCTTCGCGACGGCTACGGAGAAGTCAAATCCATGTTCGTCGACCCCGCCAAACGCGGCGCTAAGATCGGCACCAAACTGCTTGACCGGCTGGAGGGTGAGGCCCGCGCCCATGCCCTTCCCTGCCTGAAGCTCGAAACCGGAGACAAGCTGACCGCCGCCCATAAGCTTTATGCAGCACAAGGCTTCACACCTTGCGGCCCGTTCGGGGATTACGGCGATGACCCGCTTAGTCTTTTCATGGAAAAATCGCTTTAGCGCCGCCATGTCTCAGTGTTCCCGAAATACTCGCGCCGCAGGCTCCGCCGCTGATCACGGGTGGGGTCTCTGATGCATCTGCTCGCCGCCCAACCCGGCAATATCGACGACGGGGCCGAACCGGTCGATCTGGGCCAGACCCCTGCTGATGTTGTCATCATCACCGCTGCGGATACCGAACTTGCCGCCCTCTCGCAGGCGCGGGCCGATCTTGGGGATCAGGCCCCGACCCTGCGTCTTGCCAGCCTGATCCACCTGCAACATCCGATGTCGGTCGATCTGCATATCGAAAACTGCGCCAGCAAATCCCGGCTGGTGATCGCGCGGGTGTTGGGCGGGGCCAGTTACTGGAAATACGGCCTGCAACAATATGCGATTGATCTGGCCGCCGCCGGGGTGCCTTTCGCAGCCCTGCCGGGCGACGACAAACCGGATGACGAGCTTTTTCGCCTGTCGACAATTCCCCGCGCGGACTGGGAAAACCTGTGGGCGTATCTGGTTGAAGGCGGGCCGGAAAACGCCGCCAATATGTTGCGCTACGGCCGCGCCATGCTGGACGCTGCGCCGCGCCCTGAAACCGCCCGCCCGCTGCTGCGCGCCGGGGTCTATTGGCCCGGCCGCGGCATTGCCGATCTGGCGACAGCCCGGCAAGACTGGACCACGGATGCGCCTGTCGTCCCGCTGATCTTTTACCGCGCTTTGGTGCAAGGGGCCGGACTGAACCCGATCAACCGGCTGACCAAATCGCTGCTGCGCCGCGGCATTAATCCGCTGCCGGTTTTCGTCGCCTCGCTGAAAGACCCGGTGTCGGCCGCCACGCTGGAAACCCTGTTCCAACAGGCACCGCCTTCGGTGATCTTGAACTGCACCAGCTTCGCCACCGGCTCCCCCCACCAAGGCGATCAGGCGGCCAGCAATCCGCTGGCGATGCCCGCCGCCAATGCGGCCCCGGTGTTTCAGGTGGTGCTTGCCGGGTCCAGCGAGCAGGCCTGGCAAGACGGGCTGGCCGGCCTGTCGGCCCGCGATATCGCCATGAATGTCGCCCTGCCCGAGGTTGACGGCCGCATCCTGTCCCGCGCCGTCAGCTTCAAGGGCGAAGCGTTCTTTGATGAGGCCACCGAATGCCCGATTGCTGCCTATCGCGCCCGGGGTGACCGGATAGATTTCGTCGCCGAACTGGCCAAAAACTGGGCCAGCCTGCGCCACACCAAAACCGCCAACCGCAAAGTCGCGCTGGTGTTGGCGAATTATCCCAACAAGGACGGCCGTCTGGCCAATGGCGTCGGCCTTGATACCCCGGCCGCCACCGTGCATGTCCTGAACCTGCTGGCCGACGCCGGATACGCCCTGCGCGATATTCCGGCCGATAGCGACACCCTGATGCAGCAAATTCTGGCCGGGCCAACCAACTGGCTGACCGACCGCGCAGATCGCACCGGCGGCGTCCAGATGTCGATGGCAGACTACCAGATCGACTATGGCCAATTGCCGTGGGAGCTGCGCGAACGTATCGAAAGCCGCTGGGGCAAGCCTGAGCAGGATCCGTTCTTTACCCCGGGTGCGCTCGACTGTGGCCAGTTCGCCCTTTCGGTGTTTCAGTTTGGCAATGTCGTGGTCGGCATCCAGCCCGCGCGTGGCTATAACATCGACCCGACCGACAGCTATCATTCCCCCGATCTGGTGCCGCCGCATAACTATCTGGCGTTCTATTTCTGGCTGCGCCACCAGTTCCGCGCCGATGCGATTGTCCATATGGGCAAGCACGGCAATCTGGAATGGCTGCCGGGCAAAGCCGTCGCCCTAAGTGAAACCTGCCTGCCCGAGGCGATCCTTGGCCCCAGCCCGCATATATACCCGTTCATCGTCAACGATCCCGGCGAAGGCACCCAGGCCAAACGGCGCAGCCAGGCGGTGATCATTGACCATCTGACCCCGCCTTTGACCCGCGCCGAAAGCTATGGTCCCCTGCGCGATCTGGAAGCCCTGGTTGACGAGTTTTATGAAGCATCGGGCGTTGACCCCCGCCGCCTTGAACACCTGCGCCGGGAAATCCTGGCCCTGACCTCGGCCACCGGTATTGCGGAAGACGTCGGCATGGACGGGCAGGACGAGACCGCCGATCTGACCCGGCTTGACGCCTATCTGTGCGATTTGAAAGAGGCACAGATCAGGGATGGTCTGCATGTGTTCGGCCAGTCGCCAACCGGGCGGTTGGAACGCGATCTGGTGCAGGCGTTGACCCGCATTCCGCGCGGCGACGGCAAAGGGGCCGATGCCTCGTTGCCGCGTGCGCTGGCAGGGGATGTGGGCTTGGATTTCGACCCGCTGGATTGTGATATGGCGCAGCTTTGGGCCGGACCAAAACCCACTGAATTGCAGGCCGTATCACCTGATATCTGGCGCTCAACCGGCGACACGGTTGAACGGTTGGAGCTGCTGGCCGCCACCTTGATCGACAGCCAATCACCGGGCGATGTGGCCACCATCGGCCCGCGCAGTCAGGCCGTTCTGGACGCAATCAAAGCCCAGGTCCGCCCAACCGTGCGGGCCTGTGGCCCTGCCGAAGGCACCGGCCTGCTGACCGCCCTGTCAGGGCAATTCGTGCCCCCTGCCCCGTCGGGCGCGCCGACCCGGGGGCGGCTGGACGTGCTGCCGACCGGGCGCAATTTCTATTCCGTTGACAGCCGTGCCATTCCCACCCCGACCGCGTGGAAACTGGGCTGGAAGTCAGCCAATCTGCTGATCGAAAAGCACCTGCAAACCGAAGGCGACTGGCCCCGCGCCCTGCTTTTGACCGCCTGGGGCACCGCCAATATGCGCACCGGTGGCGACGACATCGCCCAGGCGCTGGCCCTGATGGGGGTGAAGCCACAATGGGACAGCGCCAATCGCCGCGTCACCGGTTTTGAGATCCTGCCACTGTCGGTGCTGGACCGGCCCCGGGTTGATGTCACGCTGCGGGTCTCCGGTTTTTTCCGTGATGCGTTCCCGCAACAGATCGACCTGATCGACAGCGCCGCCCGCGCGGTGATGGCCCTTGATGAACCCGCCGACATGAACCCCGCCGCGGCCCGCGCCGCCAGCGAAACCGGCGATCAGTTCCGGGTGTTTGGTTCAAAACCCGGGGCATATGGGGCCGGTTTGCAAGCGATGATTGACGAGCGTTTATGGGCCGACAAATCCGATCTGGCAGCGGCCTATCTGGAATGGGGCGGCTATGCTTACGGCGGCAAAGCTGAGGGCGTGCGGGCCAAACAAGCGCTGGAAACACGCCTGTCGCAAGTGGAAGCAGTGGTGCAAAACCAGGATAACCGCGAACACGATCTGCTGGACAGCGATGATTATTACCAGTTTGAAGGTGGTGCAGCCGCAGCGGTCGCGACCCTTCAGGGCCGCGACCGGCCGATCTATCACAACGACCATTCCCGCCCCGAACGCCCGGTGATCCGCACCCTGGATGACGAAATCGGCAGGGTGGTCCGTTCGCGTGTCGTCAATCCCAAATGGATTGACGGAGTCAAACGCCACGGCTACAAAGGTGCGTTCGAAATCGCCGCAACGGTTGACTATTTGTTCGCCTTTGCTGCCACCACCGGGGCGGTCAAAAACCACCATTTCGATCTGGTCCATGCCGCGTTTCTGGAAGACGACGACACCCGCCTGTTCATCGCCAATCACAACGCGCCCGCTTTGCGCGAAATCGCCGAACGCCTGAACGAGGCGATTGCGCGGGGATTGTGGGTGCCCAAATCAAACTCGGCCCGCGCGCTGCTGGCCGAGCTGGCACAATGACACCCTGACTGCCACAAAGGGTTCAAACGCCCAACCAGCACTACGATGGAGAATACCCTCAAATGAAAACCATCGGCATCCTTGGCGGCATGTCCGCCGCCTCGACCCAGCTTTACTACAAACGCCTGTGCGACCAGACCCGCGGGCGGCTTGGCGGGCTGCATTCACCCGAGCTGTTGATCCGGTCGCTTGACTTTGCACGGATCGAAACCCTTCAGGCGACAGGCGATTGGCAAACCGCCAGTGCGCTTCTTAATCACGAGGCATTGGCCCTTAAAAAAGGCGGCGCTGAGCTTTTGATCCTGGCCACAAACACCATGCACGAACTGGTGGCTGAGTTGACCAGCGGCCTGACCATCCCGTTCCTTCATATCGCCGATGCAACCGCAGGTGCGATCCATGCGGCTGGCTACAAACGCCCGGGGCTGATGGCCACCGCCTACACGATGGAACAGGGTTTCTACACCGGTCGATTGCGCGATACGGGGCTAAAGCCGGTCCTCCCAAACCCCGGCGACCGCGCCGAAACCCACCGCATTATCTATGACGAACTGTGCAAAGACATCACCACCGACCATAGCCGCAAAACCTATGTCGACATCGCCAGCCGCCTGGCCGATCAAGGTGTTGGTTGCCTGATCCTCGGCTGTACCGTGGTTGGCATGCTGCTGTCCCAATCCAACAGCCCGCTGCCGGTTTTTGACACAACCCTGATCCACTGTGATCAGGCCCTGGACCAAGCCCTGGCCTGACCACGCACAACTGCTTCTTTATTGAAGCAAATACTCTCGCCGAAGGCCGCCCCGTCAGGGGCTGACAGGTATGGGCGCAAGCCCGCCTTTGGATCACGGGCTGGAAATCCTGGAAAACTGACCAGAATTTGATCCAGATCAAAGAACCATACCTTGATAGTTTAATATATGCGTAACTTATTAATTATTATGGAGCCTACAATGCAACTGCGCATGCCAAAACACTTGGGCGAAAAGTATTCGCCGCTTTATTTCCTCGCCTCTGTCGGGGCGGGCGGTCTGACCGTCACCTTTTTCATGTACCTGATGTTCTGGGTGCCACATCAATCCCGCCCGGTGCCGGTGTTTGAAGACATCACCACCTATCTGGACAGTGCTGGCCTGCCGGGTCAAGTCATGGTCGGCAGCGCAATGGCAGGCATCGCCTTTTTCGGGCTAATGAACTTCCGCCTGCTGTTCTGGAACCTGTCGGAATTCAAATACTGGCAACAGCACGAGATTTTTGAAAAGCATCAGGAATCAAACGCCCAGACCCAGGTCAAGGCGATGGCGTTGGCGATGGCAATGTCGATCAATGCGGCCTTCATCATGGGGCTGGTTTTCGTGCCCAATCTTTGGAGCGTGGTTGAATACCTGTTCCCTGTCGCAATCCTGGCCTTCCTTCTGATCGGCGTTCTGGCCTTTCGCAACATCACCCAGTTCCTTGGCCGGGTGCTGACAAAAGGTGGGTTTGACTTTAAAAAGAACAACTCTTTCGCGCAACTGCTGCCAGCCTTCGCGTTCGCGATGATCGCCGTTGGCCTCGCTGCCCCCGCCGCAATGAGCGTGAATGCGACCACCGTTGCCGTTTCGCTGATCGGGTCGACCTTCTTCATGCTGGCGGCTGTCATCATGGCCTCGGTCGCGCTGGTTTTGGGCATCCGGGCGATGATGGAACATGGTGCCGCCGAAGAAACGGCACCGACCTTGTTGATCGTCATCCCGATCCTGACGGTTCTTGGAATTGCCCTGCTGCGGCAGGACCACGGCCTGCATGTCAGCTTTGACAGCCACACTTTGGCGGCCGACACCTTCATGATGCTGACCAAGATTTTGGGCGCACAGGTGTTGTTCCTGCTGCTGGGTCTGATGGTACTGCGGCGTCAGGATTATGCCCGCAAGTTTCTGGGACATGAACGAAAATCGGCGGGCTCTTACGCCTTGATCTGCCCCGGCGTTGCGCTGTCGGTAATGATCCACTTCTTCCTTAACAAAGGTTTGGTGGGCATCCAGGTGGTCGACAAATACTCGCTGGCCTACTGGATCATTTCGGGCATCGCGCTGGCGTCGCAATTCGCAATGATCTGGCTGCTTTTGAAACTGAACACCCAGCATTTCGGCATCCT
>CAYXXQ010000149.1:0-1505 GCA_964469075.1 uncultured Rhodobacter sp. | reverse complement strand
AATTCGCAATGATCTGGCTGCTTTTGAAACTGAACACCCAGCATTTCGGCATCCTTGCCCGCAAAGCCCATGCCGTCCCTGCCGAGTAACGAACTTCCCTAAGGGGTATTAGGCCCCCGCCTTGGCGGCGCCTTCGGGTGTCGCCATTTTTATTTGTAGGCGATTTCAGGTCTTTAGAAATTATTTGCACCAAATTGATCTGGATCAAAGTTATCAATATCATAAACAATGCATCTTACCTCAGACAGATAACGAAACCGCACCGCTTTGCTTTCTCCCTGGTTGTTAGGTGGTGTGGTTTCGCGAACTTCCCTGAAGGGCGAAAGCCCTGACTCAGCGAGGCCTCCGGGCCTCGCTTTTTTCTTGCCCGGCCCTTGCGCAAAGTCCTGGTTGCCATCATTCTGCCCGCCAAGGGAACACCCCCGAACGGACAGGAGTAGCCGGTGACAGACGACAACAAGGAAGACCTTGGGCGCCACGCGATGAAGATGGCCAAAAAGAAGGTCGCGCGGGATAAAATCATGGCGACCAAGACCGATCAGAAAGGCCTGATCATCGTCCATACTGGCAAGGGCAAGGGCAAATCCTCGGCCGGGTTTGGCATGATTTTCCGCTGCATCGCGCATAATATGAAATGCGCCGTGGTGCAGTTTATCAAAGGCGGCATGTCAACCGGTGAGCGTGATCTGATCCTGTCGAAATTTACTGGTATCTGCGAATTTCACACGATGGGCGAAGGGTTCACCTGGGAAACCCAGGACAAATCCCGCGACACTGAAATGGCGCAGGCCGCCTGGGCCAAAGCCAAAGACCTGATCCGCGATCCGGCCAACAAGATGGTGCTTCTGGACGAGATCAACATCGCCATCCGCTATGATTATCTGGATATCAACGAGGTGGTCGATTTCCTGAAAACCGAAAAACCCGCGATGACGCATGTGGTTCTGACCGGCCGAAATGCCAAGGACGAATTGATCGAAATCGCCGATTTGGTCACCGAGATGGAGCTGATCAAGCACCCGTTCCGGTCCGGCATCAAAGCCCAGATCGGGGTGGAGTTCTGATCGGCGCACCCTTCTCCAACAAGCCGCCCCTGACTTGACACGTGCCCGCGACGTTGGCGGCAACGCTAGGCACCAGCACGCAAAGGCCGGCCCTGAACGGATACGCTTGCCCTGCTCACAATCCCGGCATTTGGAAATCGTTGAAACTGCTTCGTGACCGAGCCGGGCAGTATTTGCGGTTTGGGATTGCTAGTCTCGGGAAAACCCGAAACCGGAGGCTATTCATGCGCACCCTAATTCTTTCCGCCCTTTTCCTGCTGCCAGTCGCCGCTGCCGCGCAAACGCCGCCCTCGGCCGCGCATATCCTTGGATATGACGGCCTGCACCTGGCGGCGCATCAGGGCGATGTTGCGGCCATTCAACGCCTTGCCGCCGAAGGCGCCCAACTAGCCGCAATTATTCATGAAGCCCCTGTTTTGGCGCGTGGGGCGATGTTTGAAG
>CAYXXQ010000148.1:0-8284 GCA_964469075.1 uncultured Rhodobacter sp. | reverse complement strand
GTCGCCAGCTGTTTCCACCACAGGGCCGTTGGCGCATCAATTGAATAGCCGCCATTGATGAAATCAACGGATACCCCGAACATCATCGGCGCAAGACCGGCCATTGTTGTGATTGTGGTCAACAACACCGGCCTGATCCGCGCCTCAACCGTGCGGGTGATTGCGGTGAGCCGTGGCATATAGGCGGCGTATTCCTGATAGGTGTCGATCAGAACAATGTTGTTGTTCACCACAATCCCCGCCAAAGCCACGATGCCGGTGCCGGTCATGATCACCGAGAACGGTTGCTGCATCACCAACATACCGATCAGAACCCCGGTGGTGGACAAGACCACCGCCAGCAGCACCAGAACCGAGTTGTAGACCGAGTTGAACTGCGCCAGCAGGATCACAAACATCAGTCCAAGTGCGCCGATGAACGCCTGACCCAGAAACGCCATGCTTTCGGCCTGTTCTTCCTGATCGCCAACAAAGGCCCAGGACACACTTTCGGGGAGCACGGCTTCGGTGGTCAGCCATGTGGTGAGGGTGGTGATACGCTCGTCCGGGGTCATTGGTTTGCCGGCTCGATTGACAAGGCCGGGGGTGATATCGGCCTTCACGTCAAAGTACCGCGCGGTGTCGACCCGGTCGATCTGACCGAGGCTTTGCACCGGCTTGCGCGAGATGAAATTCGACATCGGGATCAGCCCGTCTTTGGTGCGCACCCTGAGTGTGTCCAGCGTTGACAGCAAGCGATCTTCTTCCGGCAGACGCACCCGGATGTCGATTTCTTCATCCGAACTGTCGACCCGCATCGTGTCCAGCATCAGACCGCGCGTCACCAGTTGCACCATCGCCCCGACGGTCACAACATCGGCGCCATAACGCCCGGCCTTTTCGACATCAACGTCGATCTGCCAGTCAATGCCGGGCAGGGGGCGGGTGTCTTCAATACGGATCAGGCCTTCGGTTTCCTGGAACCGTTGGTTGACGGTTTCCGCCGCTTGCAACAGGTCTTCCCAGTTTTCGCCGGTCAGACGTAGGTTGACTGGTTTGCCGGTGCTGGGGCCCATATCGGCCTTCAGAATCTCGATCTGAACGCCGGGGATGGCTTTCAGCCGCGATTCGATCTGTTGCAGGATCACATCGCCGTGGATCGTGCGGGTTTCCCAGGGGTCAAGCTCAATCTGGACCTGGCCAATGGTGTCAAGCGGGGCCTGCGCGCCGCCTGTGTTCTGGTTCAGCCCGCCGATCCCGGCAAAGGAAAACACGCTTTCGACATCGTCGATTTTCAGCAGCTCTACCTCGGCCTGTTTCAGGATATTGTCTTTTTCCTCAAGGCTAAGATTGCCACGGGCGCGGACATAGGCAATCGCGCGCTCAGGCTCGGTGCTGACGAAGAACTCCACGCCGTAATTGTTGGCCCCGAAGGTTGTGAACACGACGCCAACGAAGGAGATGACGGTGACGATTGTCACCAAGGGCATGATCGGATTGCTGGTCAGGAAATGGATGAACCAGCCGATCGGGCTGCGCCGATACCCGGCCTTGATCGGCTTTTTGCGTGGGATGACTTTCAGCGACGACACCGTGACCGACAGCATGACGGCGGCGGCAACAAACAGCAACGCGCCGGGCAGCCAGGCCGTGCTGGACGGCATGGACGCGCCAGCCGAACCCAGCAGGTAAGAGGGGTTGATCGACTGCATCGCGGCGACAAATGCCAAGACTGCGGCGAATAAAAACAGGCCAACCCGGGGGGCAAGGCCAATGCCGCGCAAGGCGGCTGACAAGTTGGCCAACAGGCGCGAAAACCGGCCGGCGACGCCGCCGATGACCGGCAGGTAGACCAAGGCAACGACAAGGCTTGCGGATAGCACAAAGATCAGGGTGACCGGCAGCATGCCCATAAATTCACCCGGCACACCCGGCCAGAACAGCATCGGCAGAAAGGCGCAGATCGTGGTCGCGGTCGAGCTGACGATCGGCCAGAACATCCGTTTCGCGGCCTCAACATAAGCGTGCATCGGGCCGGACCCTTCGTTGATCCGCTTATCGGCATATTCGACCACCACGATGGCGCCATCGACCAGCATGCCGACCGCAAGGATCAGGCCGAACATCACGATATTTGAAATCGCGATGCCCATCACGGCCAGGATCGCGAAACACAGCAGAAACGAGGTCGGAATGGCAAATCCGACCAGCAGGGCCGACCGCGTACCAAGGGCCGCCAGCACCACCATCATCACCAGCGCAATCGCCGTCAGGACCGAGGCTTCAAGCTGGCTGACCATGCCCGAAACCTCGTCGCTTTCGTCCATCGCGAAGTTGACCGAGACACTGTCTTTCAGATCCTGCGGCCAGGTCGCCTTGGCGGCAAGCACGGTTTCACGCACCAGTGCCACCGTATCAATCAGGTTCTCGCCCTTGCGTTTGACCACCTGCAAGGCAACTGTGGTGTTGCCGTTATAGCGCGCGGTGCCGGTGCGATCTTCAAAGGTCAGGCGAATTTCGGCCAGTTCGCCCAATGTGATCACCCGGTCGCCGTTAACCTTGACCGGTAGGTTGTAAACATCCTGCGCCTCGTCAAAAGCCGAGGGGATTTTGACCGAAAACGCCCCGCTTGAGGTTTCAATCTCGCCCGCCGCGATCAGTTGGTTGTTGTTGGTGACAACATTGATCAACTCCCCGGCTGTGACGTTGTAGGCCTCAAGCTTCAGGGGGTCGATCACGACCTCCAGCATTTCGTCGCGATGGCCGGCCAACACGGCTTCAAGCACCGGTGTCAAGCTTTCAAGTTCGCTTTGTAAGTCTTTGGCCACGCGCAATAATGTGCGTTCCGGCACCTGCCCTGACAGGGCGATGACGATGATCGGGAATTGCGAGAAATTGATCTCGTTGATCGAATACTGATCGGCCCCTTCCGGGAAATTCGCCTCGGCCTGACTGACGCGGTCGCGCACGTCGGCGATGGTGGCCGACTTGTCCCAGCCAAACTCAAACTCAAGCGCGACGCCGCCATACCCTTCCGCGGCGGTGCCGGTTATCTTTTTCAGGCCGTCAAGATCCCGCAGCTTGGTTTCCAGCGGTTTGACCAGCAGCTTTTCTGCGTCCTGGGCGGAGATACCGGGGAAGGGGACGGACACAAACAGCGCCGGAATGTCGATGTCAGGCGAGCCTTCTTTCGGCAAGCCGGTATAGGCGATCCAGCCCGCACCCAGCGACAGGACCACAAAGGCCACCACCATCCGCGCCCGGGCGGCGGCCCAATCGACCATCCCGGTCATTGGTCCGGGGTCCGGTACGTGACGGTGACGCGGCGGCCGTCGGTGACATATTCCTGGCCGACGACGATGACTTCAACCTCGTCCGGCAGGCCCGATAGCCATATCCCTTTGGTGCTGTCGCGGACGATTTCGACGGTGAAAAACCTGGCATGTTCCTCAATCACAGCGCGCACGCCCAGATGCCCGGCATCATCCAGCGTCAGGGCTGATTGCGGCAGCAGATGCGCCTGTTCGCCGGAAAAGGCGATGAAAATCTCGGCCGTGGCCCCATCGCGGATCGAGAGGTTAGGATTGGGCACCATCACCTCGACCCGAAACGTCCGTGTGTTTGGATCGGCAGAACGGGACACGAACGACACCTGTCCGTTCACAGTCGCGCCATCAACCAGCCGCGCCCCAGCCAAAGCGCCTTCGCGGACGCGGCCGATATCCTGTTCGGGGATGAAGCCAACCAGCTTGATCGTTTCAAGCTGGATCACATTTGCACACAGCGAACCCGGTTGCAGCAGGCTGCCGATCTCCGACGTGTCGCTTTCCAGCAAGCCGTCAAACGGGGCCATGATGCGCAGGCGTTCGATGTCTTTTTCGGCCCGTTCAACACTGGCCTGGGCTGATTCAAGCGCCGCCCGGCGGGCTGTTGCGACGGTTTCCGATCCAAAGCCCTTTTCGGCCAGGCTGGTGGCGGCACGTTCGTTGATCTCGGCCTCTGCCAGACGCGCCTTGGCCTCGGCCAAAGCAACCATGCGGGTGCCGGGGTCAATTTCGCAAAGCAACTGGCCTTTGCTGACTGTGCTGCCTTTGCGCAGGGGTTCGGAAATCACCAGGCCCGAGGTTTCAGCCATCACATTCAGATTGCGCGCAGCCTCGGTCCGGCCTCGCAGCACGATGCCGCTGTCAACGCTTTGCGCTTTGGAGCGCAGCACCAGCACCGAGACCGGCGGCCGCGCCGCCACTTCATCAGCAACCACTGCCGTCACCGGCGCGTCCTGCGCTTTTTCACCATTGGCAAAAGCAACCAGGGCTTCACGCTGAAATATCGCGAAATACAAGACGAATGTAACAGCAAGGGCTGTCAACAAAGGAAATAGACGCATAAGCAATCCCTGCTGCCGCGGTTCTGGACCGACTGGTTCAACTTTTTGCGCTAGATAATGCCCCTCTGCGGCGGAAACAAGCCACAAGCGGCGATCCGGCGATATTCCAGTGACGATCTGTGGTCCCGCCGCCATAGACGATGGATCAGGGGTGCTGGTTGCCCATCAACAGGTTTGGGACTTGGCAATCGCCTTTGCTTCGGGCTAAACACAGCGAAACCTAGCCCCAGCGCCGGAGGCCGCCTTGAGCGAGACTGACAGTTTTATCGAAGAAGTCACCGAAGAGCTTCGGCGTGACCGGCTTTATGCGATGCTGCGCAAATACGGCTGGATCGCGATCCTGACCGTGGTGCTGATCGTCGGCGGTGCGGCTTACAATGAATGGCGCAAGGCCAGCATTCGCGCGGCCTCACAAGCGCTGGGCGACAAGGTGATGACCGCACTTGCAGGCGCGACCGCCGAAGACCGGGCCACGGCGATGACCGGCATCGAAGGCGACAACCCGCAATCCCAGGTTTTCCTTGGACTGCTGACCGCGGCTACCCGCGTTGAAGCCAGTGATCGCGACGCCGCACTTGAATTGTTGGACGCGATTGCGGTCAACCCGGATGCGCCACAAATCTACCGCCAATTGGCAACATTAAAGGCCGTGATCCTGCGCGGATCTGATCAGGATCGCACCGCACGGATGGCGGCCCTTGAAATCCTGGCCACACCCGGAAACCCTTTCCGTGTCGTCGCTTTGGAGCAAATTGCGCTGGCACATTTCGAATTTGGCGACAATGCTGCGGCAATTAAGACATTGCGGACAATTCTTGATGAACCCGACGCAACACAAGGCTTGCTTCAACGGGCGCAACAGTTGATTGTAGCTTTGGGTGGCGACCTTTCCGAGGCGAATGGCGCAGGCGAAGACGGCTGATCCCGATGGCTATGGCCAGACGGGCAGGGCACTAACTAAGGGGCAAAGCGGCGTGATGCTTAACCGGACAATTTTCCTGGCAGTAATGGCGTCTGTCGTGTTTGGCTGCGCGAAGCGCGAAGAAATCCTGGAAGGCCAGCGGTTTGATGTGCGCACGCCGCTGGATCAGGCCATTCCTACGCTGGATGATCCTGCCGCCGACGCGGTTGTCACCAATCGCACCGTCAATATCCGCCTGCCAAAGCCCCGCGATCTGTCAAGCTGGACCCATCGCAACGGCGATGCCACGCATAACCTGGCGCATGTCAATCTTAGCCCGGAACTGACCCGGTTGTGGACGGCCAATATTGGCGCTGGCAATGACCGCAAACACCGCATCACGTCTGATCCGATTATCGCTGAAGGCCTGATCTTCACGCTCGACAGTCAATCCGGCGTCATGGCGCATTCGCTGATTGGTGCCGCTGTCTGGTCCCGCGATCTGACCCCGGCCTCTGACCGCGCCGACGAGGCGTCGGGCGGTGGATTGTCCTATGGCGACGGCGTGCTTTACGCGACCACCGGCTTTGGCGAGGTTATCGCGATGAAGGCCAGTGATGGCGGCGTGATCTGGCGTCAGAAACTTGATGCCCCGATTTCATCCGCCCCGACCGTTCACCGTGACCGGGTCTATGTGGTGTCGCGTGACAACCGCGCCTGGGCGTTGAAAACCAAAAACGGCCGGATCGACTGGCAACAGCAAAGCAGCCTGGCCGATGTCGGGCTTGTCGGCGGGGCCGCACCGGCCATTGCGGGCAATGCGGTGATCCTGCCGTTCAGCTCAGGTGAGATGATCGCCGCCCTCAGCCGCAACGGTCTCAGAACCTGGAGTGTTGCAGTCTCAGGCTCCCGCAGGGGTCAAGCGCGCTCCAACATCGGCGATATTTCAAGCGACCCCGTTGTCACAGGCGCGCGGGTCTATGCCGCCAATCAAAGCGGGCGGATCACAGCGGTGTCACGCCGCGACGGCGAACGGTTGTGGACGGCTGGCGAAGGTTCTTACAGCCCGGTCGTGGCGTTTGACAATTCGGTGTTCCTGGTGTCGGACGAAAGCAAGCTGGTGCGTCTGGATGCCCGCAATGGCGATGTGATCTGGGCGGTCGATCTGCCTTATTACAAGCGCGAGCGCACCCGCAAAGACGCTTACGCGCATTTCGGCCCGGTCCTGGCGGGCGGGCGGCTGTTGGTGGCTTCAAGCGATGGCGGGCTGCGCAGCTTTGATGCGGCTTCGGGTGCGATGCTGTCGATGGTCGACATCCCCTCGGGTGCGGCAAGTCCACCGGCAATTGTTGGTGGAGTCCTTTACATCTTGTCCGCCAAGGGCCAATTGCACGCTTACAGATAAGCGATCAGGGCTTTCAAAACACCTAAATTGGGTATAGGGGGCGCTGGCTGGGCCAACCCCAAACGGATAGATCATGACTTTTACACTCGCCATTGTGGGCCGCCCGAATGTGGGCAAATCCACCCTGTTCAACCGCCTGGTCGGGCGCAAACTGGCGCTGGTTGACGACCAACCCGGCGTGACCCGCGACCTGCGCGAGGGCGAGGCCCGGCTTGGCCCGATGCGCTTCACCGTGATCGACACGGCGGGCCTTGAAGAAATCACCGACGACAGCCTGCAAGGCCGGATGCGTCGTCTGACTGAACGCGCGGTCGACATGGCCGATGTCTGCTTGTTCATGATCGACGCGCGGGTCGGCGTCACCCCTTCAGACGAGGTGTTCGCCGATATTCTGCGCAAACGCGCGGAGCATGTGATCCTGGCCGCCAACAAAACCGAAGGCCGCGCCGCCGAAGCCGGGCTGATCGAGGCCTACTCGCTGGGCCTTGGCGAACCCGTGCCGTTGTCAGCTGAACACGGTCTGGGCATGGTTGATCTGGCGCAAGCGCTGGAACCGCTGGCAGCCCTTTACGCTGACCGGGTGTTTGAGCCGGAAACCGACGTCGATCTGCCTGAAGACGATGATTTCGACGATGATTTTGATGGCGACTTTGACGCCGAGGCTGACGCACCCCTGATCCCCCCCGGCAAGTTTCTGCAAATCGCCGTCGTTGGCCGCCCAAACGCTGGCAAATCGACGCTGATCAACCAAATCCTTGGCGAAGACCGCCTGTTGACCGGCCCCGAGGCCGGCATCACCCGCGATTCGATTTCCGTGCGCACCGACTGGATGGGCACGCCGATGCGGATTTTTGACACCGCCGGGATGCGCAAAAAAGCCCGCGTCCAGGAAAAGCTGGAAAAGCTGTCGGTTGCCGACGGGCTGCGCGCGGTCAAATTCGCCGAAGTGGTGGTTGTTCTGCTGGACGTTGAAGCGCCGTTTGAGCAGCAGGATCTGCGCATCGCCGATCTGGCCGAACGCGAGGGTCGGGCGGTTGTTGTCGCCGTCAACAAATGGGATCTGGAAGGCGAGAAACAGGAAAAGTTGCGCGATCTGCGCGAAAAATTCGAACGCCTGCTGCCGCAATTGCGCGGCGCGCCGATGGTCATGGTGTCGGCCAAAACCGGCAAGGGGCTGGACCGGTTGAACGCCGCAATCGTCAAGGCCTATGCGGTCTGGAACGCCCGGGTGTCCACCGCCCGGCTGAACCGCTGGTTGTCGGGCATGCTAGAGGCGCACCCGCCGCCCGCCCCCGGTGGCAAACGTATCCGCATGCGGTATATGACCCAGGTCAAAACCCGCCCACCGTCTTTTGTGGTGATGTGCTCGCATCCTGATGCGGTGCCGACCAGCTATTCCCGTTATCTGGTTAACGGGTTGCGCGAAGGCTTCGGCTTGCAAGGCACGCCGATCCGGCTGTTCCTGCGCTCCCAGAGCGACAAGAACCCCTATCGCAACAAGAAAGAAAAGAAGGTCACCAAGCTGAACAAGCACAAGGAAGGCCGCTGGCAGGGCAAGTGACCTGCCCCCCGAGGCTCCCTCATTCATAACGAGAGTTTGCGGGTTTGGATT
>CAYXXQ010000147.1:0-8295 GCA_964469075.1 uncultured Rhodobacter sp. | reverse complement strand
ATCCGCGAAGGCGGCCGCACCGTCGGCTCGGGCGTTGTGTCCAAGATCATCAAGTGATGATCTGAGATCAACAAGCGTTGATCTGATCCATTGAACTGAGTGGGCCGTCCTGTGTCAGGGTGGCCCTTTTCTGTTGCCGGTTCCTCCCACGGCCATCATAGTTGCGCCATGAGCAATTTCATGCATTTTGCGGTGGCCCTGAACGGCGAAAAGGCCGGACAGGAAGTGACGGGCAGCGATATCACCCGGCTGGTGGGGGCGGATGATCTGGTCTGGGTGCATCTGGATGCCGATAATGACCGGTCGCGTCGGTGGATCCGCAGCAATCTGACCTATCTGGATCACCACGCGATCGAGGCCCTGCTGGCCGAAGAAACCCGCCCAAGGGTGACGGAAATCGGCCAGGGGGCGTTGATTATCCTGCGCGGCATCAACCTCAACGAAGGGGCGGACCCGCATGACATGGTGTCAACCCGGCTGTGGGTCGATGCGAACCGGATCATCTCGTTGAATGTGCGGGCATCAAGATCGGTGGCCGAGGTGAAAAAGATGGTTCTTTCGGGCGACGGCCCGGACAATGCCGGCGATTTCATCTGTACGCTGATTGAGCGGATGACCACCCGGATCGAAGGGTTCCGGCATATGCTGGACGAAACGGTTGACGAGATGGAGCAATTGGTGATCGAGGCCCCGGATCAGGACCAGCGCCGCCCGATCATGGAATCCCGCCTGCAAACGATCATTTTCCGACGTTATATCTCACCGCAGCGGGATGAAATCGGGCATCTAATGCGCTCCTCCCTGCTGTGGTTGCAGGTCGAGGACAAGCGCCGCTTGCATGAGGTTCACAACAACCTGATCCGCATTGTAGAAGATCTGGACAGCATGCGCGAACGCCTGCAAATCCTGAAGGATGAGCTGGCCAGCATCATGGGCGACCGGCTGAACAAGAACATGTATATCCTGTCGATCTTTACCGCGCTGTTCCTGCCGCTTGGCTTTCTGACCGGGCTGTTCGGGGTCAATCTGGCGGGGATACCCGGCGCGGCCTGGGGGCTGTCGTTCTGGGTGTTTCTGGCGCTGTTGCTGGGCATTGCCGGGCTGCAATATCTGGTGTTCCGGCTGTTGAAATGGTTCTGAGGCATTTCCCAAAAAGCCATAGAGCGCGGGTGCTGGCAGGAACGTGACTTGATGCTGTCGGTTTAACCCCTATGTTCGCCTGAACTGGAAAAAGGGGCATATCGTGGCCGACAGCAAGACTGACAAAAAAGCCAACAAAAAGACCACCGCTAAAACCGTTTTCGTGACCGGGGCTTCGGGCTTTATCGCCAAGCATATCGTGCTGCAACTGCTTGAGGCCGGGCATTATGTGCGCGGGTCCGTGCGCAGCGAGGCCAAGGCCGATCGGGTGCGCCAGACGATGGCGGCGCATCTTAGTGATCCCGAAGCGCAGTCTAAGCGGCTGGAATTTGTGACCCTTGATCTGACGCAAGATGACGGTTGGGATCAGGCGCTGTCAGGGTCCGATGTTCTGATGCACACCGCGTCGCCCTTTCCGATGGTTCAGCCGAAGGACGAAAACGACCTGATCCGCCCGGCGGTTGACGGGTCGTTGCGGGCCTTGAAGGCTGCTAAGGCGGCGGGGGTCGGGCGGGTGATCCTGACGTCCTCCGTGGCGGCGGTGTCTTACCAGAACCCGATGCCCGACAAGGCCCAAATGACCGAGGATAACTGGACAGATGTCAAAGGCCCGGCGGCCTCGGCCTATTCGCGGTCAAAGACGCTGGCGGAGCGTGCCGCCTGGGATTTCGTCGCTCAGCATCCTGAATTGGTAATGACCACGATCAACCCCGGCATGGTGCTTGGCCCGGCGCTCGACCAGCATTTTGGTACGTCGTTGGCATTGGTGGAACGGGTGCTGAAAGGCAAAGACCCGGCCCTACCGCGCTTGATGTTCGACGTGGTTGACGTGCGCGATGTGGCGCGGATGCATATTGACGCGATGAGCACACAAGCCAGCGAAGGCCAGCGGCTGATTAGCAGCGGCGGGCCAATGTGGTTTGCCGATATCGCCCGGACCCTGAAAGATGCCTATCCAGATCGTAAGATCACCACCCGGCTGGCACCCGACTGGTTCATCCGCCTTTACGCACTGGTCGACCCGGCCGTGCGGCAGATCACCCCCTTGCTGGGGAAAGAGGTGTCCAGCAGCAACGCCCGGGCGCAACAGGTACTGGGCATGACGTTTACGACACCAAAACAAGCCCTGCTGGAGTCAGCCCGGTATTTGATTGACAACAAGCTGGTGCGCTGAGGTAGGTTTTTTGGGTGGCCAATGAATGTGATCTCGGCTGTTGCCATTACCAGTTGTGCCTAAGACTTCGGTTGGCGGTCAAGCTTGCGACCCGTTCAAGGGCTTTTGAACACAGTCAGGGCGCCTCGGCTTGCGGCATACATCTGATCGGGTGTTGCCTTGGCGCGCAATAATGCAGAGATGCCTATCACAGACATAGCAAAAAAGGCGGCAAGGTCGTCAAGGCTGGCCTGTGGGCTTACATCACAGTCTGCACGCGCGGTTTCCAGTGCATTGCGGAAACCCGTGGTCAGGCGTGCAATATAGGCATCGACAAACCGCGCACTGCCAGGGTCAAGGGCAGCGCGTTCAACAGCCGCATTCGCCATCAAGCTTCCAAGCCCGTTGAACCGGCTTTCGGCGGATGCGTCCTTGTTGCTGGCGTTGGTGAACCACCTTTTGCCGCCCAAGGCTTTCGCCGCAACGCCGTTGCTGTTTGACTATCAGTTCGTCCTGGCCGCCGCTAAGGTGCAAAGCGGGATGTCCGCCAGTGGAAACCCGATGCGCGCGGCCTTTGAAACAGCGCTTCAAAACATGCACACGTCACTTTGATGCGTTAACCCGGACAGCCAGCGCGTTTGTTGCAGTATTTGACCATAAAGCGGGGCCTTCACAACGTCATGTCAATCTGAAGGTGGGGCTGTCCGTCGCTGGTGCGCTCAGCGGAATGTCCCTTGGGGCCAACAACTCCGCGAATGCGTTTGCGAAGGTTGGTGAAACTGGCGAAAGTAACCACGTCTATCGCCTGATCCAAATCCAATCCCAGCCGGAACCATTCGGGCCTGGTCATCGCGACATCAATCACACTGGCCGTGAAAGGTTGGGACAGGTATGTGCCCTTGACCCTGTCGCCCGGACGCCAACCGTCAGGGCGCTCGTTTCCGATGGCCGTGATCATCGCGTTCCAATCGCGAAACCCGTGTTGATGGGCGATCAGTTCAAGCGACTGGGCATGCCTGATCTCTGTCCCATGCGCGGCCATTTCTTGCCGCAGGTGTCTGGCCTGGTCTTTCGCGCTGGTTGCGGTGGGCAGTTGGACGCTCATGCTGCCGATCCCTTTTTATTATGGAAAATACCCCATTTCAGTTGATTGCTCTGGCTGGCCCGCCAAAGCACAAGGCCGGTCAATCCAAGCAGCATGACCTCAGCAACTGGTCCTGCTGCCCAGACGCCGATTTCATCAAACCAGATCGGCAGCAGGAATGTCAGGGGGATCGCAAAGCAATAAGTCTTGGTAAGCCCCAAAATACCGGCCTTAGCCGCTGATCCGATTGCCTGAAAATAGGCCGCGATCATCATCAGCGGTCCCACCAGGAAAAAGACACAGGTCATGATCGGCAATATCCGCACGACCTCGGCGATCACCGCCGTGTCACCAACAAACGCCGCCGCAATCTGGCCTGGCAAGATCATGACGACCGTCTGAACCAGCCCGCAATAGACAAATGCGATAGAAATGGCGATCCGCAGGCTGTCGTCCGACCTTTTCCACAGTCCCGCGCCATAATTGTTGCCGGTGATGGTTTGCATGGCAAAGGAAAGCCCCAGCAAGGGTAAGAACGCAAATGTTATGACGCGCGTGATAATCCCATAGGCAGACACGGTGTCTGCGTAGCGCGGGCTGCCGACCAGTTGGAGGGCTGTGATAATTGCCGCTGATCCAAGGGCGAGGCCAATGAAATTCAGGCTTTGCGGCGCACCCAGGGCCAGGATGTTCCCCCAGCGCCGCCGCAGCGAATGCTGCAACAGCGTCGAAGGTCGCAGCGATGTTGTGCCGTATATGCGGAAAGTCAGGATGATCGCAAATGCAAGCGCTTGCGCTGCCGCCGTGCCATAGGCCGACCCCGCCACTCCCAGGTCGAAAATCGCGATCAGCACATAGTTGAAGCCGATATTCGCGATCGAGACAAGAAGGCTCATCGCGGCCATGAAGCCCACCCGCCCTTCGCTGCGCAGGGCGTCAGAATTGACCGACAGGATAAAAAGCAGTGGCGAAAACAGGACCGTGATCCGCAGGTAGATCAACCCCATATGCGCCAGATCTTCCGAACCGCCTGCCGCCAAAAGGGCCATCGACTGACCAATGGCCAGGAAAAGCAGGATCAGCGCCCCGCCCAGGACGGTCGCCAATCCGTGCGCTCCGGTAAAAACCGCGGCGGCGTTTGCCAAATCACCCGCGCCAAGGGTGCGCGCAAGAAGGCTGGACATGCCGTTTGACACAAGGGTCGAAAGCGCGACAATCAGCATATAGATCGGAAACATCAGGGTGACGGCCGCAAGCGCCTCTGGCCCGACATAAATGCCCAGAAACAGCGCATCAGCGACAGACAATAGACCGTTCATTCCCATCACAAAAATGATCGGTAACGCGGTCTTCAGATAGATCGCGCCCAACGGCCCAATCGTGAACGTATTTCGGGGGGCGTCAGCCATATCTCATACTCTTCAAGCCAAGTCGCGCAGTTTGAGATGGGGCCCGAATTACCATCCGCGCGATTTGCGGAAAGAAGTAGATTGAGAAGATCAGTCACAGAACTTAACCAAGACAACACGTCCACGGGCGGCAGGCGTCTGAAGCCGAGGCCTCGGATAAGGGCCGAAAAGCATACTGTCAAGAATTAATGCCGTGGCATCAACAGTACAGCGTCGCCAGGCTCTCCAATACCGCGCATCCCGGCAATCACGCTTGCCACCCAAAAACCCGCAATCCACCAAACCTATTGCCCTCGCCACCCCAGACTTGTCATAACGGACAAAAAAGGGTCAGGCGGATGGGTGACTTCAGGCAAATGCAGTTTTTGCGGCTGGCGGCGGCAGCGTCCTTGTTGCTGGCGTTGGTGAACCACCTTTTGCCGCCCAAGGCCTTTGCCGCGACGCAGTTGTTGTTTGACTATCAGTTCGGCTTGATCCGGCGTGGTCTGGCGGGCGAGGTTTTGGGCCTGCTGACCGGGCCCCAGGTTTCCATAACCGAGGTTTACCTGGCCACCGCCAGCCTCAGCATGTTTGGGGCCTTGGCGTTTTATCTGTTTTTGCAGCGGTTCATGCCCGATCAGGTTTCAGGGTATCTGCTGCTGATCCTCGCGCTGAACTCCTTCGCCTATGCCAGTTTCATCGGCAATACCGGCTATCTGGACGCGGCTTTGCTGGGACTGACCCTTCTGGCGCTGTCGGTCGATGGGAACCGGGGGCTGGTCCTGCGGCTGCTGGTGGTTGTGGTGGCGATGCTGCTGCACGAAAACATGTTGCCGTATTTTGCGCTGCTGATTGGCTTTGATACCTGGCTGGGCTTCAAAGATTACAAAAACCGGCTGCTGCTGGCGCTGTCACCGGCGGTGCTGGGGGTCGTGACGCTGGCGGTTCTGATCGGCTTTGGCGGCATCACCGCAGATCAGGCAACGGCGTTCGGGGACTACCTGCAATCACGGGCCGGGTTTGCGCTGGATCCCAACTCAACCATCGTCGCCGGCCGGACAATCGCGGGTAATCTGGCGCTGATGGCCGAACTTCGCGGCACCACCAAATACTGGGCCTGGGTGATGTTTGACGGCGTTCCGTTATTGCTGATGAGCGTCTGGCTGATCTGGCTTTGCAACCGCGTCTTGGGCGATGCGGTCAGCAGGCAGACCCGCGCCTGGCTGATCCTGGCGGTGCTGGCACCCCTCAGCCTGAACATTGTCGCTTTTGACGTGGTGCGGTTCGGCGTCGCCTCGGTCCTGGCCGGGTTTATCGCGATTGCCCTGATCCTGCGCCACGACAAGGAAGCCGCCGCACGTTTGACTGCGGCGTTAAGCTGGCCGCATTTCCTTCTTGTCCTGGTCCTGAACGTCAACATCTTCACGATCGAGGTCAATATCGGCGCCGGCCATACCAGCCAGTTTCCCTGGGTGCTGCTGACGCAACTGAAATGGCTGGCCCCGTAAGTGCGGAAATATCCGCAAGCCGGGGACGGGTTCGCACGCTTTGACCCTTGCATCCCAGCGTTTGCTTTCGTATGTCCTTTCTCGCACTGGAGATAGGGGTTTAGCTCAGTTGGTAGAGCGACGGTCTCCAAAACCGTAGGTCAAGAGTTCGAGTCTCTTAACCCCTGCCAGTGTGTTTCTGTCCGATATCACAAGACCCCGAGGTTTGGGGAAGGCCCTGAAGCCGCCCCTTTGCGGCCCCAGTGTGTTTGAGGCCCCAGTGTGGATCGGGCGGGTGTGCAGCCTTGCTGTGGTGCTATGGGCGGGAGAGCGGACTTTCGCTGCGGCCTGCGCTATGGTCCGCTATGCGGGACAGGGTGACCTTTCGCTGCGGCTGCGTTCTATGGCTGCTTTGGTGATCTCACTTTCGATCAGGTAAGCCGCGAATTCGTACCGTCAGGGAAGGGAGCGAAGCCTCCGTCTCGTTTCTTGAATGTAGGTATGATCGGGCGGCAACGCGGCTTCAAAGATACTCATGGCTTTCAACAGAAGACCTCTAGCCTCATCAGTTTTGCCCTGCAAAGAAAGTACCTGACCAAGATTGCCAAGGTGGATTGCATAATCTGGATGATTGCTGCCAAGCGTCTGTTCTGACACCTCGATTGCCTCCCGGTAAAGCGCCTCGGCTTCATCAAGCCGATTCTGATTGAGGGCTACTCTCGCGAGATTATTCAAGACTAATGAATACCTTGGGTGCAATACACCCACACTTGCCTCAGTCAGCATTAGCGACCGTTCAAAAAGCGTCTTCGCCTGTGAATATTGCCGCGCACTAAGATGAGCACCAGCAAGGCTGTTAAGCGTTAATGCGAACTGCGGGTGCGCCTCTCCCACCGACTGCTCAAGGATAGCAAGTGCGTTTACTAGGGTAGATATCGCATCTTCGTGTCTTCCAAGTGATGCCAAAGCGCTGCCCGTGTTCGAAAGCGCCATAGCATACCTTGGATGGGTCTCCCCAAAAGCGTCCCTCATAATTCCAGAAGACGATTGATAAAAGTCAACTGCTCCTGCGAAGTCGCCCTGACTTTCAAGGGTCAGTGCGAGGTTATTGACCACCAAAGCATATTCCGGATGCGTCGCAGCAATGATGTTTTTCGCGTCCTCAAGCAGTTTCCGAAATACCAGCTCCGCCTCGCGATAGCGGCCTTGTTCCTGCAGAGCGAGGCCGAGATTGTTTTGCATGAAAACATACTCTCGAGTGTCAGGTGAGCCTGATTTTTTCTGGGCTTCAATTGCTTGTCGAAGCAACTCTTCCGCTTCCACATACTTTCCCTGACCACGCAGAGTTTCGGCGAAATTATTCAAAATGGTCGCATATACAGAATGTTCAACGCCAACGGTTACCTCAAGAATATTAAGGCTCTGCCGATAGTTTTGAGCGGCCTCTTCAAACCGGCCTTGCGCCTCCAAAACAAACGCAAGAGTGTTCAGGTGAAGAGCAAAGTTAGAGTTAGCCTCACCCACCGAAACTCTGTCAATTTCAAGTGCGTGAAGGACGGTTCGCTCTGCCTCTTGATATTTGCCTTGGACTTCTAGGGTGAGAGCCAGTTGATTTAACAGTTGAGCCAAGTTCGGATCATTCCCGTCGAACAGACGTTCGCCAGCCTCAATTGCCTGTCGAAGCAACTCTTCCGAGTGATTGAAGTTTCCCTGATTTCGGAGAGCCACTGCTTCCGAGTAGATTTTCGGCAAATTCTCGAGCGTAATTTCTTGTGACTCAACCAGTGTTTCATCGAGGTTCGTCGTCTGTGCCTGAGCAGGTGCCAAAAGAATGATGAAAGGCATAAACAACGCCCCAAGCAAATTACCGGTAAGTCTCATTGCTCTGTCCCTGATTGCTACTGTGAGGAAACTTGATCAGAGTATCGCAGTTGCAATAGGAGCCAACAAGCCGAATGATTTTGAGAAAGCCGACGTTCACAAACCCTGCAGCATCCTGCACTATGGGGGCTCCTGCACTAAATCGCTCCGCGATAGGGCGCT
>CAYXXQ010000146.1:0-8325 GCA_964469075.1 uncultured Rhodobacter sp. | reverse complement strand
AATTGCCCACTGGCAGCAAACCGCGTTGCAAAAAGGGCGAGCGATCCACCGCAATCGCCGTCAGAAACGCCGCCCCGCAGCCAATGATATAGCCCGACATCGCGCCCTTGACGAATGTCTGCACGAAATCCACCCACAATATCGGCAGGCTGGACGCAAACTGCGCCCCGATCGCACTGGGGGCGGGCAACAGAACCGGATTGATCGCAAAACCCCGCACCATCCCTTCCCAAAGGATCAGCACCGTGATGCCAAACAGGGCTGGCACGACAAGCGACAGGGTTCTGGTGCGCGGCAATCCTGACAGGCGGACATTGGTCCACCAGGCAACCAGCCAGAACAGAACGGATCCGATCACCCAACTCATCTGAGCATCCCCATCCGTGCCAGCACAACCCGCTGCGCCAGCCCAACCAACGCCACCAAACTGGCGGCCAGTACGGCGGCAGAAATCAGCGCGCTCCAGATCTGGATTGTCTGCCCGTAATAAGACCCGGCCAGCAAACGCGCGCCAAGCCCGGCCACGGCCCCTGTCGGCAACTCGGCAACAATCGCCCCGACCAGCGAAGCCGCCATTGCCACCTTCAGCGAGGTAAAAAGATAAGGCATCGAACTTGGCAGCCGCAGTTTCCAAAATGTCTGATTGCCCGAGGCATACCAGGTCCGCATCTGATCAAGCTGCATGTGATCCGGGCTGCGCAAACCTTTGACCATGCCAACAACCACCGGGAAAAACGACAGATACATCGAAATAATCGCTTTCGGCAGCAACCCGGAAACCCCGACCGCGTTCAAAACCACAATCACCATCGGTGCAATGGCCAGGATCGGGATGGTCTGACTGGCAATGACCCAAGGCATCACGCTCATATCCATCGCCCGGTTGTGAACGATGCCGATGGCCAGCAAGATACCAAGCCCGGTGCCCAGCACAAACCCCAGCAAAGTTGACGACAGGGTGATCCAGCCATGAAAAACCAGACTGCGCTTGGAAAAGGCCCGGCCTTCCAGCACCTTCGCGCCGGTGGTGTTCCAGATCTCGACAGCCACCTGATGCGGGGCTGGCAGTTTCGGTTTGTCCTGCGACCAGGTGTCGGCAACCAAATCGGTAAAACTCAGCTCGATATTTGCGCGCTTGGCCTTGTCTTCGGCCCATTTGGCATTCAACCCAACCGCACCCGCATACCACAGCAAAAAAATCGCCAAAACGACGACCATAATCGGCATCAGCTTTTGCGACAGCCAGGTCACATTGGTGCCCCTTTCTTTGTTCCCGAAATACTCCCGCCGGAGGCATAATAGGTGAAAGCGCTGGATTTGAGTATTTTGGGAACAATGATGTTAAGGGTTTCGCAATGGTTTTGCCGTTCCCTTGCTTGGCGGAACAGGCAGGAGTGCCGATGGCCGTGAACGATGATAACGCCTCGTCCCTTTGCCGGGGCGGGGCGTTTTTTACGGGCTTCAGTCATCATAGGCATGCCCTGCCCGCAAACCGTCACGCACACGATGGGCGATTTCCAGGAATTCCGGGGTGTCGCGGATATCAAGCGGCCGTTCTTTTGGCAGGGTGCTTTCGATCACATCGGTGATGCGGCCGGGGCGGGGCGACATCACCACAATTTTAGTCGAAAGATAGACAGCCTCGGGGATCGAGTGGGTGACAAAGCCGATGGTTTTGTTGGTCTTGGCCCAAAGCTGCAGCAATTGCTCGTTCAGATGATCGCGGACGATTTCATCCAAGGCCCCGAACGGTTCATCCATCAGCAGGATATCAGCATCAAACGCCAACGCCCGGGCGATTGACGCACGTTGCTGCATGCCGCCCGACAATTGCCAAGGGAATTTCTTTTCAAACCCTGTCAGATCGACCAGATCAAGCACCTGTTTTACCCGCGCCGCCTGATCGGCGCGGCTGTAGCCCATGATTTCCAGCGGCAGGCGGATGTTGCCGCCAATGCTGCGCCAGGGGTAAAGCCCCGCCGCCTGGAATACATAGCCATAGGCGCGCGTCATCCGCGCCTCGGCCGGACTGACGCCGTTGATGGTGATCGACCCCGCAGTCGGGGTTTCCAGATCGGCCATCACCCGCAGAAACGTGGTCTTGCCACAGCCCGAAGGGCCGATGAAGGACACAAACTCGCCCTTGCCGATCTCAAGGTTGATATCCTGCAACGCATGCACCGGGCCGTCGTTTGTTTCAAACGTCAGGCTCAGGTTGTCGGCTTTTACGACTGTTTCGCTCACCCTATCGGTTCCCCCATCGCCCGCTTATATCCCCGCCGGAATATTCATCGGGTCGCGTTTTATCATCTTGGGCGAGGTCAGCGCCTTCCACTTGCTCAGCGCCGTGTGCGCCGATGGGAAGGCCGGCCGCGGGATGAATTTGCCGCGTCCCGGTTGTGGCTGGCTGTTCTGCCCCCAGGCCCAGATCACATCGCCGCGCGAGATTGTATAGCGCGATTGCGCGGTCACATCAAAGCCCTCAAACACGTTGTAATCCAGGATCGAATGGTGGTTTGACTGGCTGATGGTTTTGCTGATCTTCGGATCCCACACCACGATATCCGCGTCCGCCCCTTCGACAATCGCACCCTTCTTGGGATAGATATTCAGGATCTTCGCCACATTGGTCGAGGTCGCGGCGACAAACTCATTCGGCGTCAGCCGCCCGGTTTCCACCCCTTCGGTCCACAGCACCGCAAGCCGTTCCTCCAACCCGTTCGAGCCATTGGGGATGATCCTGAAATCATTGCGCCCGGCGCGTTTTTGTTCGGTGTTGAACGCGGCGTGGTCCGTTGCCACGACTTGTAATGAGCCTGACTGCAACCCGGCCCACAGGCTGTCCTGATGGTCCTTGCTGCGGAACGGTGGCGACATCACCCGGCGCGCGGCGTGGTCCCAATCCTTGTTGAAATACTCTGACTCGTCCAGCGTCAGGAACTGGATCAGCGGTTCACCGTAAACCCGCATGCCCTTTTGCCGGGCGCGCCGGATCGCCTCGTGCGATTGCTCGCAGGACACATGGACGATGTACAAAGGCACCCCTGCGGTGTCGGCGATGGTGATGGCGCGGTTGGCCGCCTCGCCCTCCAATTCCGGCGGGCGGGAATAGGCGTGGCCTTCGGGGCCGGTGATGCCCAGGGCCATGTACTTTTCCTGCAACTCGGCCACCAGATCGCCGTTTTCGGCATGCACCATCGGCAGCGCGCCAAGTTCCGCACAGCGTTTGAAGCTCGCGAACATCTCGTCGTCTTCAATCATCAACGCACCCTTATAGGCCATGAAATGCTTGAAGCTGTTCACGCCCATATCGACCGCGTCTTTCATCTCGGCGAACACCTGTTCATTCCAGCCGGTGATCGCCATGTGATAGCCGACATCGCCACAGATCTGCGGAGCCGACTTGCGGTGCCATTCGTTGATCGCATTCTTGATGCTGCCGTCTTCGCCTGGCAGGCAGAAATCAACCAGCATCGTGGTGCCACCACAGGCCGCCGCCCAGGTGCCGGTTTCAAAGGTTTCGGCGGCGGTCGTGCCCATGAACGGCATTTCCAGATGGGTGTGCGGATCAATGCCGCCGGGAATGACATAGGCCCCCTCGGCGTCGATATATTCGTCGCCCTTCAGGTTTTCACCGATCTGCTTGATCGTCTCGCCCTCGATCAGGACGTCCGCTTTCCAGGTGCGGTCGGCGGTGCAGACGGTGCCGTTTTTGATGACTTTGGTCATTACCATCCTCCAATTCCAAAAGTTGCGTATCGACCGAGATTTTGCTCCCAAGTTCTAATAAAGGGAAGCAGTTCATCTGACCTGCTAAACTCTCGACCCAAATAACTAAATCGCGACTGCGTCATCCTTTTTTTCACACTAATGAATTTCTTCAGCGATTTCTTTGAATGAACTGGTTGCAAGTGTCGCTCATATCGAACCACAGACGTACCGCAAGCACTCAAAACTAAGGGAGCGCGACGAATTCTCCTTAAATTGTAGTTCTTGCCGACTTTTGAAACTTCGTACAAAGGCTTCTGGTTAACGGTTTCTGGCATCCTTCACCCCTCAACCCCCGCCGTCTCGACCACCGCATGCATCAGCACATTCGCGCCCGCAGCGGCCCACTCACGCGAAATATCCTCAGCCTCATTATGGCTCAGACCATCCACACAAGGGCACATCACCATCGCCGTCGGGGCAACCCGGTTGATCCAGCAGGCGTCATGCCCGGCCCCCGAAATGATATCGCGGTGAGAATAGCCCAGCCGCTCGGCCGCCCCACGCACCGCCGAAACACAACCCTCATCAAACGTCACGGGGTCAAAGCCGCCGACCTTTTCAAAGGCAATGCCAAGGCCCATTTGCCCGGCAATCGCTGCCGCACCGTCCTTGAACTGCGCCTCCATATCCTGAATGACCGCCAGATCGGGGGATCGGAAATCGACCGTGAACACCACGCGCCCAGGGATCACGTTGCGCGAGTTTGGAAAGACATCAATATGCCCGGCAGCCCCGACCGCATCGGGCGCGTGGCCCCAGGCGATCTGATCGACCAGCTCCAGCATCCGCGCCATGCCAAGGCCGGCGTTTTTGCGCATCGGCATCGGGGTTGAGCCGGTATGCGAATCCTTGCCCGTCACCGTCACCTGTGTCCACGACAAGCCCTGCCCGTGGGTGACAACGCCGACATCCTTGCCCTCGGCCTCCAAAATCGGGCCTTGCTCGATATGCAGCTCAAACATCGCGTGCATTTTGCGCGCACCCACCGGCTCGTCGCCTTTCCAGCCGATCCGCGCCAGCTCATCGCCGAATTTCAGCCCCTCGGCATCCTCGCGACCATTGGCCCAATCCTCGGTATGCATACCGGCAAACACCCCGGACGCCAGCATCGCCGGGGCAAACCGCGTGCCTTCCTCATTGGTCCAGTTGGTGACAACGATGGGGTGCTTGGTTTTAACGCCAAGATCATTCAGGGAGCGGATGATCTCAAGCCCCCCAAGCACCCCAAGCACGCCGTCATACTTCCCCCCCGTCGGCTGCGTATCCAGGTGGCTTCCCACATAGACAGGCAGCGCGTCAGGATCCGTGCCTTCGCGGCGTGCAAACATGTTTCCCATCGTATCAAGGCCCATCGTCAGGCCCGCGTCTTCGCACCAGCGCTTGAACAGATGCCGGCATTCGCCATCCGCATCCGTCAATGTCTGGCGATTGTTACCACCGGCAACACCCGGCCCGATCTTGGCCATTTCCATCAAGCTGTCCCACAAACGGTCGCTGTTGATTTTCATGTTGTCGCTTGGCGCTGGCATCTGGCATCCCCCCGGTTCGACTGGCGGGTTTTGGCAAACCTCTTGCGTCGATGTTGTTTCTGACCATATGGTCAAGAATACGGGACCACAACCTGACCAATCGGTCAAGAAAAATCTGGAACTGCTGCGGAATGAATCATCAAACCAAACCCCCGCGCCAGAAAGAGCGTCGCCAGGAACGCGAAACGCGGATTTTGCAGGCCGCCGAGAAAGTTTTCGCCGAGGCCGGATTTGGCGGTGCAACCATGCAGTTGATCGCCGATATGGCCGATTTGCCCAAGGCGAACCTGCACTACTATTTCCCAACCAAAGAGGCGCTGTATCGCCAAGTGGTCGAAAATATCTTCCAGATCTGGCTGCGTGCCGCCGACGTGTTTGACAGCGCCAAAGGCCCGGCCGAAGGCATTGGCGCCTATATCGACGCCAAGATGGAGATCAGCCGCAAATACCCCGCAGGCTCAAAAGTCTGGGCGTCCGAGGTGATGCACGGCGCACCTGTCATTCAGGATTACCTGGAAACCACTTTGGCGGACTGGACCGAGGGGCGGATGACCGTGATCCAGCGCTGGATTGATCAGGGGCAGATGGCACCGGTTAACCCGCGCCACCTGCTCTATATGCTATGGGCCACCACCCAGCATTTTGCCGATTTCGGACATCAGATCGAAACCCTGAACGGTGGGCGTCCGCTTGACAAAAAACAATGGGAAGAGGCGAAAACCTCGGTCAAACAGATCATCCTGGCCGGGATCGGCATCACGCCTGACCGCTGAACCGGGCGAAACGTCCTCCTCAAGCGCCGGATATGCTGGCAACTGGCCGTGCCAACGGGCGAGATTTTGCCGGTTTGCAAGCGGATTGCCAAGAATACGAAGCAATTGCCTTGCGTATTTGCCCCGGTGGTTTATCTGCTATTCACAAAACAGGGGTAAGAGCAGCACATGGCAGACACAGAACAGACCCGCGTCTTGAAAGAGGCGCCGGTAAATGCACGCGACTGGATCACGATTTTGGCGCGCTACCGCGACCCCAGCACCCCGCGCAGTCTGTTCGAACTCTTCGTAACACTGGGGCCATTTCTGTTGCTTTGGGGCTTGGCCTGGTGGTCACTTTCCATCAGCTACTGGCTGGCCCTGGCCATCGCTCTGGTCAACGGCTTGTTCCTGGTGCGCCTGTTCATCATCCAGCATGATTGCGGCCACCGCGCGTTTTTCCGCAACAAGAACGTCGGCGACTGGATCGGTCGCGCACTCGGCACCCTGACCCTGACACCCTATGACGTCTGGCGTCGCACCCATGCGGTGCACCATTCCAACGCTGGCAACATCGACAAACGCGGCATGGGCGATGTCCTGACGCTGACCGTTCGCGAATACCGCGATCTGACCAACTGGGGCCGGTTCAAATACCGCCTTTACCGCAACCCGATCATCCTGTTCCTGTTTGGCCCGGCCTATCTGTTTTATCTGCAAAACCGCCTGCCAATCGGGCTGATGCGGGCTGGCTGGATCTATTGGACAAGTGCGATGTCAACCAATGTCGTGATCGCCCTGACCTTAGGTCTGATCGCCTGGTTTGGCGGCCTGTTTCCGATCCTGCTGATCTTTGTGCCCACCACATTCGTTGGCGCAGTCATTGGCTTGTGGCTGTTTTATGTGCAGCACCAGTTTGAAAGCACGCAGTGGGATGACGACAATAAATGGCAGGTACATGATGCCGCCTTGCACGGGTCTTCACATTATGTCCTGCCCCGGGCGTTGCAATGGCTGACCGGCAATATCGGCATCCATCACGTGCATCACCTCTACAACCGCATCCCGTTTTATCGCCTGACCGAAGTGCTGAAAGACCAGCCGGTTCTAAACCAGGCGCAGCGCCTGACCATCGGCGAAAGCCTTGCCTGTGTGAAGCTGCAATTGTGGGATGAAAACCGCCGCCGAATGCTGACCCAGGCCCAGGCCCGCGCGCTATACGGCCCCATTCCGGCCCGCGCCTGACATTCGCAATCCGCTGACCGGCCACGCGGCTTGCGTGGCGGGAAAATTCATGCTTTCCTGTTTTGACCGAATGGTCAGGAACAGGGCGGAACCGAAATTTGGCACGGGCAGCGGCAGCAAAAACCAAAACCCGAATACAACGGGAAAAAACGGAACAGATCCTGCTTGCAGCTCTTGAGGTGTTCTCCACCTACGGCTTTCGCGGCTCAACCATCGACCAGATCGCCAGCACCGCCGGCTTGTCCAAACCCAACCTGCTTTATTATTTCGACAGCAAGGAAGCGATCCACACGCATCTGCTGGCGCGCCTGCTTGAAACCTGGCTGGAGCCGTTGGAGCGCCTCTCCGAAACCGGTGAACCAATTGCCGAAATCACCGGTTACGTTCGTCGCAAACTGGAAATGTCACGCGATTACCCCCGTGAAAGCCGGTTGTTCGCCAATGAAATCCTGCAAGGTGCGCCGCGCATCCTTGACCAGATCGAAGGCCCGCTGAAAGCGCTGGTGGATGAAAAAGCCGCCCTGATCCAAAGCTGGGCTGATGCTGGCAAGATAAACCCGATTAACCCTTATCATCTGATCTTTTCGATCTGGGCCACGACACAGCATTACGCCGATTTTGACACCCAGGTCAGCACTATCTTGGGTGACGCCGGTAAAACCTGTTTTGAAGACGCAGCCTTGCATCTGAACACGATGTTCACGACCTTGCTTCGTCCTTCAAAAGAATAGCCAGCGCCACAATCGTCGCCGCCACCCCCAGAAACACGATCATACCGGGCCAACCATTACCAATGCCCGCTTCCCACAAAATGACCCAGGCCGGGGTCAAATAGCTGTAGGCCGTCACCTTCGCGGCAGGCAATCGCAACGACGCGTATTGCAGGCAAACAAACGACGCCGCGGTTGAGAAAAATACCAGATAACCAAGCGTCACCCAGACCATACCCGGCAAGGCGGTCCAGTCGGTTGCCAGCAAATCCGGCATGGCAAAAACCAACAGCAAAATCGCCCCGGCAACCAGGGTGC